>CAKZLS010000390.1 GCA_937127205.1 uncultured Rhodospirillales bacterium | reverse complement strand
CGCAACATCCATGTGCCGCTGGACCTCATCAACCGCTTGCTGACGAAAAAGGAAATCTCGGCGGTGATCGACGCGGTCTACCGGAATTGCGGTCAGAAGGAGACGGTGATCTTCGCCGACCGGATGATGGGCATGGGCTTCACCTATGCGTCGCGCGCCGGCATTTCGTTCGGCAAGGACGACCTCGTCGTTCCCGATACCAAGGTGGGACTGGTCACTCAGACCGAAGATCAGGTCAAGGAGTACGAGCAGCAGTATATGGACGGCCTGATCACTCAAGGCGAGAAGTACAACAAGGTGGTCGATGCCTGGGCGCACTGCACCGACGAAGTGGCCGACGAAATGATGAAACGCATTTCCACCACCGACCCCGGCGAGCCCATCAACTCGGTTTACATGATGGCCCACTCGGGCGCCCGTGGATCGGCCGCGCAGATGAAGCAGCTCGCCGGCATGCGCGGTCTGATGGCCAAGCCATCGGGCGAAATCATCGAAACGCCGATCATCTCCAACTTTAAGGAGGGGTTGACCGTTCTGGAGTACTTCAACTCCACCCACGGTGCCCGGAAGGGTCTCGCCGATACGGCGCTGAAGACGGCGAACTCGGGGTACCTGACGCGGCGTCTCGTGGACGTGGCTCAGGACTGCATCATCATCGAGCTCGATTGCGGAACCACCAACGGCATCACCGTTCGCCCGGTGGTGGAAGGCGGTGAAGTGGTCTCCTCGCTGAGCGAGCGGGTGTTGGGGCGGAGCGCCGCGGAAGATCTGGTCAACAGCGTGACCGGCGAGGTGCTCGTTCCCGCCGGCGAGCTGATCGACGAAGATGCTGCCGCGGCGGTCGAGGAGGCGGATCTCGAATTGGCCAAGATCCGTTCGGTGCTGACCTGCGAGACCCGCACCGGCGTGTGCGCCGCCTGCTATGGCCGCGATCTTGCGCGCGGCACGCGGGTCGGAATGGGCGAAGCCGTCGGCGTCATCGCCGCCCAGTCCATCGGCGAGCCGGGTACCCAGTTGACCATGCGCACCTTCCACATTGGCGGCGCGGTTCAGCGGGGCGCCGAACAGTCCAGCATTGAGGCCGTTGCCGACGGCTCGGTCAGCTTGCGCAATTGCCAGACCGTGCAGAACAGTTCGGGCGTACCCGTGGTCATGAATCGCAACGCCGAGCTGGTGGTGCTCGATACTAAGGGTCGCGAGAGAGCGCACCACCGCTTGCCCTATGGCGGAAAGTTGCTTCGCGCGGACAAAGCCGAGATCGAACGCGGCGACAAGCTGGTGGAGTGGGATCCGTATACCCTGCCGATCATCACCGAGAAGGAAGGTATCGTGAACTACATGGACCTGGTGGAAGGCACCTCCATGATGGAGCAAGTCGACGAGGCCACCGGTATCGCCTCCAAGGTGGTGACCGATTGGAAGCAGCAGCCCAAGGGGTCCGATCTGAAGCCCCGGATTACCCTTCGCGACGAGGCCGGAGAGGTGCTGACGCTCGATAACGGTCTCGAAGCCCGTTACTTCCTCTCGGTGGATGCCATCTTGTCGGTGGAGCCGGGACAGATGGTCTACGCCGGCGACGTGCTTGCGCGTATTCCCCGCGAATCGGCGAAGACCCGGGACATCACCGGTGGTTTGCCGCGGGTGGCCGAGCTGTTCGAAGCCCGCAAGCCGAAGGATCACGCGATCATCAGTGAGATCAAGGGGCGGGTAGAATTCGGCAAGGATTACAAGTCCAAGCGCCGGATTGTCGTGGTGCCCGCCGACGAGGAGACCGATGGCGAGCCCCGGGAATATCTCATCCCCAAGGGCAAGCACATCAGCGTTCAAGAGGGTGACTACGTGGAGCCCGGCGATCCGCTGATGGACGGCAACCCCGTGCCTCACGATATTCTGCAGGTTTTGGGCGTGGAGGCTCTGGCCGAGTACCTGACCGCCGAGATCCAGGAAGTCTATCGTCTGCAGGGCGTGAAGATCAACGACAAGCATATCGAGGTGATCGTTCGCCAGATGCTGCAGAAAGTAGAGATCACCGATCCGGGCGACACCACGTTCCTGATTGGCGAGCAAGCGGACCGCATCGAGTTCGACGAGGTCAACGACGCCACCATCGCCGAGGGTGAACGTCCGGCCCAGGCGTTGCCTCTCTTGCAGGGCATCACCAAGGCCAGCCTGCAGACCCGCTCGTTCATCTCGGCGGCGTCTTTCCAGGAGACCACCCGGGTGCTCACCGAAGCGGCGGTGTACGGCAAGACCGACAATCTCCAGGGGTTGAAGGAAAACGTCATCGTCGGCCGGCTCATTCCGGCTGGAACGGGAAGCGTCATGAACGATCTGCGCCGCGTGGCGTCCGATCGGGATCGCGAAATGACGGAGCTCAAGAATCAGGAAGAGGCGGCTAAGGGCATCGAGGCTCCGGCGGATCCGGAACCCGAAGCCGCGCCTGAGGTATCGAGCGCAGAGTAACGTTGCTGAATGCCGTCGGCGCAAGGGATTCGTCCCTCGCCGCGGCAGTTGCGATTAAACCGCAGCCGATGGCGGATTTGAGTTCGGCGGCGGTTTGATTGCGGGTTGACTGGTCAGGCGCGCGTCCCTAGTATGCGCTCCTCTCCGCAGGGGGGTCTGGTGGTGGGCTTTTGCAGTCCAGACGCAGTACCACCCTTGAGACAAAAAAATGTTAACTGGCGCCCGTCTCCAAACACCGGTTAGAGCGGTTTGGTGGCTGGTTTTGTGTACGCTCTGCTTCCGAATCATCGATTTGGCGATTGCGCACGGAGCTAAAGGAAAGGGTGTCCGGAATTGAACTTCCGGGCGTGAATGGAATGCCGACGGTTAATCAGCTTGTTCGCAAGCCGCGAAAATCACCGCCGACCCGGAACAAGGTTCCGGCGTTGGAAGCGTCGCCGCAAAAGCGCGGTGTGTGTACCCGCGTCTACACAACGACTCCGAAGAAGCCGAACTCGGCGCTGCGAAAAGTCGCGCGCGTGCGGCTGACCAATGGCTTCGAAGTGACCAGCTATATTCCTGGCGAAGGCCACAATCTTCAGGAGCATTCGGTCGTATTGATCCGCGGGGGCCGCGTGAAGGACTTACCGGGCGTGCGCTATCACGTCATTCGCGGCACGCTCGATACCCAGGGCGTTTCGGGCCGCCGCCAGCGGCGCTCGAAATATGGCGCCAAGCGGCCGAAGTAGGGGGTGAATTAATTATGTCACGTCGTCGCGCCGCGGAAAAACGCGAAATCCTGCCGGACCCCAAGTATGGGGATGTCATGCTGACGAAGTTCACCAATGGCCTGATGAAGGGCGGGCGGAAATCCGCCGCCGAGCGGATCATGTACGGTGCGCTGGACGTCATCGAAAAGAAGACCCGTCAGGATCCTTTGAAGCTGTTTCACGAAGCGTTGGAAAATGTGAAACCGATGCTTGAGGTTCGCTCGCGCCGGGTCGGCGGTGCCACCTATCAGGTGCCCATCGAGGTTCGCGCCAATCGCCGGCTTTCCCTGGCGATCCGTTGGACGATCGATCTGTCTCGGAAACGCTCCGAAAACACCATGGTGGATCGCCTCGCCGGCGAGCTGCTGGATGCGGCGAACGGCCGCGGTGCCGCCGTCAAGAAGCGCGAAGACACGCACCGGATGGCTGAGGCCAATAAGGCCTTCTCTCATTATCGCTGGTAATCTCTGGTAGGCCGAACAAAACGATGGCTCGTACAACTCCGCTCGAACGTTACCGGAATATCGGCATCATGGCGCACATCGATGCCGGCAAGACGACGACAACTGAGCGTATCCTGTATTACACCGGAAAGTCGTATAAGATCGGCGAGGTCCATGACGGCAACGCCACCATGGACTGGATGGAGCAGGAGCAGGAGCGCGGGATCACGATCACGTCGGCCGCGACCACCTGTGAGTGGCGCGATCATCGGATCAACATCATCGACACCCCGGGACACGTGGATTTCACCATCGAAGTGGAGCGCAGCTTGCGCGTGCTCGATGGCGCCGTGGCTGTCTTCGATGCCGTCGCCGGCGTGGAGCCGCAGTCCGAAACCGTGTGGCGCCAGGCCGATAAGTATGGCGTGCCGCGCATTTGTTTCGTCAACAAGATGGATCGGACCGGCGCGGACTTCTATCGCTGTGTCGATATGTTCAAAGAGCGCTTGGGCGCCACGCCTCTTCTTTTGCAGCTCCCCATCGGCTCGGAAGCCGACTTCACCGGTGTCATCGACTTAATCAAGATGCGTGCCATCGTTTGGAAAGACGAAAACCTCGGCGCCGATTTCGAATATGTGGATATCCCGGCGGACGAAGCCGATCGCGCGGCTGAGTATCACGAGACATTGGTCGAGCTCGCGGTCGATCATGATGAAGAGGTCATGGAGAAGTACCTCGATGGCGAGGCTCCCGACGAAGAAACGCTGATCCGCTTGATCCGAAAGGGCGCGCTGGCCGGAGCGTTCACGCCTGTGATTTGCGGCACGGCGTTCAAGAACAAAGGGGTTCAACCACTCCTCGACGCCGTGGTCAATTTCATGCCGTCGCCATTGGACGTTCCCGCTATCAAGGGCGTCGCGGCGGGGACCGACGACGAGATCGAGCGGATAAGTTCCGACGACGAGCCTTTCGCGGCGCTGGCGTTCAAGATCATGACCGATTCCTTCGTGGGAACGTTGACCTTCATCCGGGTGTATTCCGGTGTGGTAGAAAGCGGCCAGCAACTTTACAACTCGGTCAAGGAAAAGGGCGAGCGGGTGGGCCGGATGTTGCTCATGCACGCCAACAGCCGCGAAGACGTCAAGGAAGCGCGGGCTGGCGATATTCTCGCGGTGCCCGGTCTCAAGCTCACCACAACCGGCGATACGTTATGCGACCCCCGAAACAAGGTGATCCTGGAGCGGATGGAGTTTCCCGATCCTGTGATCGAGGTGGCGGTGGAGCCCAAGACCAAGGCCGATCAGGAGAAGATGGGTGTTGCCCTGTCGCGGTTGGCGAATGAAGATCCGTCGTTCCGCGTTTCCTCCGACATCGAAAGCGGCCAGACGGTGATCAAGGGGATGGGCGAGCTTCATCTTGAGATCATCGTTGATCGCATGCGGCGCGAGTTCAATGTGGAAGCGAACGTCGGCGCTCCTCAGGTGGCCTACCGCGAGACCATTTCGAAGCCGTACACTATCGACTATTCTCACAAGAAGCAGACCGGTGGTTCGGGTCAGTTCGCCCGCGTCGAGATCGAGTTTGCGCCGGGTGAGCCCGGTTCCGGCTTCGTGTTCGACAGCAAGGTCGTGGGCGGCTCGGTTCCGAGAGAGTATATCCCCGGTGTCTTGAAGGGCTTGGAGTCGGCGCGCCAGACGGGCGTCCTGATCGGGTTTCCGGTGATCGATTTCAGTGCGAAGCTGGTGGATGGCGCGTCCCACGACGTGGACTCGAGCGTGCTTGCGTTTGAAATCGCGTCGCGAGCGGCGTTCCGCGAAGGCGCCGCGAAGGCCGGGCCGAAGCTGCTGGAGCCGGTCATGAAGGTCGAGGTGGTGACGCCCGAAGATTACATGGGCGACATTATCGGCGATTTGAACAGTCGCCGGGGCCAAGTAGGTGGCATGGACCAGCGCGGTAATGCGCGGGTGATCACCGCGCTGGTGCCGCTGGCGACCATGTTCGGGTATGTGAATACTTTACGATCGATGAGTCAGGGCCGAGCCCAGTACTCAATGCATTTTGAGCGGTACATGGAAGTGCCCCAGCAGATTGCCGAGGACGTTCGGCAGAAGCTGGCAGGCTGACAAGCCTCGAAGGCTAGAAGACGGAGCGAGGAAAGATGGCGAAGGCGAAGTTTGAGCGGAATAAGCCTCACTGCAATGTTGGGACGATTGGTCACGTTGACCATGGCAAGACGACATTGACGGCGGCGATCACCAAGGTATTGGCGGAGACCGGCGGCGCCGAGTTTAAGGCGTTCGACATGATCGACAAGGCGCCGGAAGAGCGGGCGCGGGGGATCACCATCGCGACGGCGCACGTGGAGTATGAGACGGACAACCGTCACTACGCGCACGTGGACTGCCCGGGTCACGCCGACTATGTGAAGAACATGATCACCGGCGCGGCGCAGATGGACGGCGCGA
>CAKZLS010000389.1 GCA_937127205.1 uncultured Rhodospirillales bacterium | reverse complement strand
CCAGTCCACCAAGTGACTTCGAAATCGATGGATGACGAATTGAACTCCTTGGCGAGAATCTGCACATCGCGGACATCGTCCCGGACCGTATCCACACGTTTGACGGCGTTGGTGATGACCTCTCGCGCCTGGTCAACGTCCTCGCCGTAGGCGACGCCGCAGATGATGGTGGTTCGCCTAAAATCATTATCGGTACGCACCGTTACCGGTTCCTTGAACAGCAACGCGTTGGGCATCACCACCCGCTGCCCGTCGGTTTGGCGTATATGCGTATCGCGGATGGTAATTTCCTCGACCTGGCCTTCGATGCTGCCGCATTCCACGTAGTCTCCCAGGCGGAAGGGCTCGCGGAAGAGGATCAGAATTCCGGCGAGGAAGTTTTCGAACACGTCCTTGAATGCGAACCCGATGGCAACCGAACCGAGACCCAGGGCCGTCAGCATTTTCGCGGGCGTCATGCTGGGAAAGACGATCACGGTGGCAATCAGAACGCCGACGATCCAGATGGCCGCGGTCACGACCATCTGAAGCACTTCGATCAGCGATCGGCGGATGCGCGCCGACCGCGCCACCCGAGCTACAAGACTGCGCGCACCTTTGACGAGCAGCCACGTCACCAAGAGGACCACGATCGCCACCGCGATTTGCGGTAACGCGGCCCAGAAGTCCGTGGCGAATTGCTTCAGCTGTTGGGCCAAGGTGGAGTTCAGCCACTGTTCCATCTGTTCCATCTATTCCATCGTCTCCATTTGCCCCGATGCTCCTGCGCCCATGTGGGGATACGCTATACACAGCCGCGTTCCTCCCGTTTTAAGGCGTTGCTGGCGGAACAACGCAGAGAAGACGGCTTCGGTTCCCGTGCGCCGGCCGGATCGGTGCGATCAGCGTCACGATATTCGCAATGCCAAGGAACCTTTGAGCCGGTCAGGCGTTATGCCCAAAGCACTGTTCGCCGTATTGGCGGTGGTTTTAAGGGTTCGGCCGACAGGTGCGTCAGTTCGAACAGATAGAGGAGAGACCGATGGGTATTGAAGTAGGTGGCATTCTTGGCCTGATCATCCTGGTCCTGGACATCTGGGCCATCATCAACATCATCGGCAGTGCCGCTTCGACCGGCGCCAAAGTGCTCTGGATCGTCGTGGTGCTACTGTTGCCGGTCCTGGGGCTGATCCTATGGTTCCTGATGGGACCGAAGAAAAGCACGGCAATGGCCTAAGGCCAGTCCTAAACCGGTCGCTATACCACTCAGGCGGCAAGCTCCCCTAGCCGGGACTTGCCGCCTGAAGCCCCTCATGACATCGGAACATCACGGCGGTCCTCGCCGTCCGTGCTCTCGGGGGCATCGTCTGTTGGCCCGGGGCCCCATCGCAAGGCCGCGTCTGCGAAGATCCGTTCGATAGCCGCTTGATCTTCCGGGTGGGGCAGATCGGACTTGCAACCTAGGCGAAGCGCCTCACAATGCCGGCGCACCGTCGCTTTCTGCTCCTCGGTCCGCAGTTGAGTCAGGAGTTCCATCATCGTCCGCAGCATATGCAGCGTGGCATTGCGGTCGCGTTGGACATAGGGACGAAGCTGACCGAACATGGCTTCGGCGATCTGCTCGAAGTCCAATTGGGGGGCCACGATCCTGAGGTCGCCCGCATCGTCGAAGCGGTGTCGGCTGGGGATAGCGCGCGCAGCCAATTGGCCCAGCGCGGCCGCCAGCCAGTCAACGCAGGTGAGCGCCGTAAACGGATCGTTGACGCCGGGTGATAAAGCGCGCCCCGCCACTTCCACCAGTTGGTTGACAAGAAACAGGACGTCCTGAGACGACGTGCGGCGAGTGCCGACAATAAATGCCGCGCGGACATTCCCAATCACTTGGTCGCTTACCAGCCCCGCCGGTTTGGCGAGGACGAGCGGCGTTTCTGGCGTCGCAAAGTCGCCAGGGTGCTTAGCAATCCACAAAACGAGATTTTGCTTTTGCGCAACGCTCATGAGCTGTTTTCGCTCGAGGTGCTGCACGAAACCCGTGGTGCTTGCGTAAATGGCCTTCACGTCCTCGATTGGAACATGTGGTGCGATCTCTTCGGTTTTCTCTCCCCGTCGATTGCGGTCGCCATGTCCCAATTGTGAGGGATACAGGATGTCGATACGTCTCATCAGCCGCCGGCCGACGCTGGCGGTCATTTCCGATATGTGAATACTGTCGGGAATATGATGAATGAAGTAGATCAGCACGCCTAAACTCGCGAGCGCCATGAAGAGCGCACCGAGGATAGCAAAATTCGGAACAAAAACGTCGGTGGCCGACAGGTCTTCGCTGCCGCGGACCGTTCTCAGGACGAGCAGGCAGTAGAGAAATGTGGCGACGAAGGTGCCAAAGGTGATCTGGTTGCCGCGGTCGTTCATGAAGTTGGTCATCAGGCGCGGCCCGAACTGTGCCGACGTGTTCGCCACCGCCGCAATGGTGATGGAGAAGGTTACGCCCGCCACCGTGATCATCGAGCCCGCGATGGTCTGCAAAAGGGCGCGGGCGCCCGATGGATGATTGGCGTAGAGCCACGGTATCCGTTCCAGCCACATAAGCCCCTCGACGCGATCCAACGCGACCATGATGACAGACATGGCGACAGCGCCTAGGGCCATGAGCAACGGGATGAACCAGTAGCTCTGGCGAATGGTGTCAATGATTTTCCAGATCCGGGCTCGCATGCCGCGCCTCCACTTTCCGACTTTGGGCATGACACGCCGGGGTGCCGCCCAACGGGGCCGATAGAAGACCGCGTCAAGGATGCCACGGGCATACGCAATCAGTCGATATAGGTGTACGTCTTCTCGAATTCTTCCGCCTGAATACCATAGATGTCGCTAGGGCTCTTGGCGATCAGTACCCCTCCCGCGCGGATCCGCATTTCTTCGCCCCAGGGCGATTCGAACCGGACATTTTCGTCTAACCGTATAACCCGTACTGGCTCCGCGTCGGGCTCATATACACCCTCGCGGTCAGTGGGGCTGTAGCGCTGCTCGAATTCGTCCGCCGACATGATGTACCGCTCGCCGCCAGGATTTTCCACGATGTAGTCCCCCGGCCGCGCGGTATTGGTTGTTTCCCGGAATCCGTCGTTCATCTGCGAAGTGATATGTTCCTGGCGGGTCGCCTGCCAAGCACGCACGCGCGCGCACTTGCGGGCAAGGCGGCCGTCGGAAAAATCAAATTGGCTTGGATCGACGTGTGTGAACTCGGCCATCAGCTTGCCCTCCGGTGTTGCTGTTCGCAATGCCATGGGTGATATTCTTGTTAACGCCAGACGCATCCGCTGGTTCCGACGGGTCACAATCTTCACCAAAGGAATGACGTCGTCGGAACCTGCGGCCAAACCGGGTGTTATCAGATAACAATTAACCGCCGAGCCGCCGTGTTAGGATCATCGGTTTAGGATGCGAATTGATAGATTTTCCCGAATTGTCCTTGTGGTGGAACATCGCGGCCTTTGCCGTTGCGGGCGCCGCCATTGTTTTCGCCGG
>CAKZLS010000388.1 GCA_937127205.1 uncultured Rhodospirillales bacterium | reverse complement strand
TTGGCCTGTGATCAGCCTTTAGACCGAACATCGCATCCTCCCTAGCAACATCGATGAACCTTAACGTTAATGGCGGGTTTTTTGACGAAAACCACACCTCACTACCGCGCAGGCGCTTCGTATTATTCTTTGTGTTAGCTACTGTTTTTTTATTCTTAGCCGTTTTTAACCGATTACGTTTTTTCCCTCTTAGCAATTAACCAATTCGTTTTCACCAGAACGGATACTCGCCTCATAGAGGGCATTATACCAGTCGCGCGCACGAAAACAAGCGGAATGGTAGAAAGGACTACACACAGAAACACTTTTGAAGAGTTTTAATTCGAGGAAAGAGCGAGCCGGGCCGCGCCGAAAATGGGACCTGAGTCACCGGCCTGAACGATGACGGCACACGCATCCGGCTCGCCCGGCGCGGCGGGCGACGGTGCCGGCAAAACGATGGTCATGGTCTCGCCGTTCCACGTGCCGACACGCCGAAAGCTTCGAACCGCATTGAAGGTCCGCGCCACCCGGCCGCGGTTCTCACCGCCTCCGACCGACGCACTATGTTCTCGGTCGAACATGGCCAGCCACACGGCGGCGTCCTGCTTACCAGCATTTCCATCGGCACCGGCACCGGCACCTCCGCCGGCACCGATGGAAATGACAATTTTGTCTTCGCCGTCGCGGGCAATGGTAACCGGCACGGGGTTATTTGGCTGGGCGCGGCTGATTTTATCCAAAACCGCTTGGCGGTGGGATCCGGTTGCCTGATAGGTGCCCTGGATGACCACCTGAGGGGTGTAAACATATCGCAACCCGAGATCTCGAGCGTAAGCGCGCTGACGTTCGGTATTGACGGGCTGCGCGAGGGTATCCTTCCAACCGAGATAGTCCCAATAATCCACATGATGGGAAAGTGCGAGAATGTCGTCGCGCTCGGCAAGTTCGCCGATCAGCGCGTCGGCCGGCGGGCAGGACGAACAGCCCTGGGAGGTGAACAGCTCGACCACCGTCAGCGGTTTTTCTCCGGCCGCGAGCGCGCCGGAAGCGACGAATAAGGCCGCAGCGAGCAGAACATGTTTAAAAGCACCGAGCATACTTAACACATACTCGGGCCCGCGCACTGCTGCCAATCACATGCCGGTGATAGCGTCCGGTTGGTTGCGCCCTTGGTTGCCCGTCCGATCAGGCCGCGGCCAGATTCTTCAGCACGTACTGGAGGATCCCGCCCGACCGGTAATACTCCAACTCGTCGAGCGTATCGATGCGGCAGACCAACTGTGTTTCCTCGCTGGAGCCGTCGGCCCGGTGCACCACCAACGTCACGCTCATCCCCGGCTTCGCTTCGCCGTCGAGGCCGGTTAGGTCGAACGTTTCAGTGCCATCCAGCTTGAGACTCTTCCGGCTGACGCCATCGGTGAATTGGAGCGGTAACACGCCCATGCCGAGCAGGTTGGAGCGATGAATGCGTTCGTAACTCTCCGCCACCACGGCCTTGACGCCCAGCAGCCGCGTCCCCTTGGCCGCCCAGTCGCGCGATGAGCCGGTTCCGTATTCGGTGCCGGCGAAGACCACCAGCGGCACGCCGTCCGAAACGTACTTCATGGCGGCATCGTAGATCGGCATAACGTCGCCGTCGGGCATGTACTTGGTCACACCACCTTCGGTTCCCGGCGCCATCTCGTTGCGGATGCGGATGTTGGCGAAGGTGCCGCGCATCATCACCTCGTGATTGCCGCGGCGCGACCCGTAAGAGTTGAACTCGCGCACGGGAACCTGACGGTCCAACAGGTACTTGCCTGCAGGTGTCGTGTCCTTGAACGATCCGGCAGGGCTGATGTGGTCGGTCGTGACCATGTCGCCCAGAACGGCCAGTACCTTGGCGTTCACCACGTCTTCGATCGCGCCGGCGTCCTTGGACATGCCCTGAAAATAGGGCGGGTTCTGCACGTAGGTGGAGTCGTTGTTCCAGTGGTAGCGATCC
>CAKZLS010000387.1 GCA_937127205.1 uncultured Rhodospirillales bacterium | reverse complement strand
GCCTCGCATCTGGTCGCTGCGCCAAAACATGACGGCCTACGATGCTGCGTATGTGGCCCTGGCGGAGGCGCTAAACGCGCCGCTCGTCACGAGGGATCGACGTC
The DNA here is from genome assembly GCA_937127205.1 of uncultured Rhodospirillales bacterium. Taxonomy (GTDB): domain Bacteria; phylum Pseudomonadota; class Alphaproteobacteria; order Rhodospirillales; family Defluviicoccaceae; genus CAKZLS01. Next base: position 2,791 of record CAKZLS010000387.1, on the reverse strand, counting down.
TCGCTTCTGCTCCTGGTCACGCAGCGGTTATTGAAGTTCACTGACCATCGCTAGAAGGCGTTATCTCGAAAGGCCGACAATGACTGCAATATCGGCAATCCGTCGGCACCAGGGCTACCCCGTCATTGGCAGTGTTCGCCAGGGGGGCACACGGCAGCTGGCGGCGGGCGGAGGCGGGGGTAGGCTGTTGCCGCCGAAGGCGAGGCCGAAAATCTTGCGCCAGCGGACGAGTGCCTGGTCGTTGCGGTTGTCACGCTCCAGATCGGACGCTTCGGCCGCGGTGGCATGGGCGGCTTCCGCGCTGGCGAGCCAAACATCGCCGAGCACCAAGCCTTCATGACTTCCCGGAACATAGAGCGTGCGGCCGGTCTGAGCGGTGAGCCAGAAGAAGAAATCCCGCACCATCCAGTCATAAAATAGCGCGCTGCGGCGCTGGTAAATCCACACCCGGAGAAATTCGCAGGCGAGCCGCTCCACGGCCAACGACGCAATGGGGGCGCCTGCGGTTCGACGCCATGCCTTGAGCATACGGATCAGGTGCCGTGCCTTGCCGCCGGTTGCCGTATCGATGCGGTCAAGATTTTTGGCTTCCGCCAGGGGATCGAAGTTACTCCAGTACTCCTGGTTGCGAGCGTTGGCGCGGGTCGCGACAAAATAGCTCTGGCTATAGGTGAAACAAGGCAGGATTCGAATAGAGAGTCTCTCGCCGTCGACGGCTATGTCGGTCGTAACCGTCACCGCGCCGTCGGGGGATGTCCTTACCGCGCCGGACCGATTGTGAAGTAGGGCGATGATATCGCGGACAAGCGGCGGCAGCATGGCGTCCGTGCCACCCGGTTGTTCGGAATCGCTATCACTGGCGATCATTTGCGATTGCAGGCGGTCGGGGAGCACGAACATAACATCGGCTGTTCTCGATCCGCGCAGCGCCGTCCCCTTGCCGTGACTGCCGATGGCAACGAGCTCGCCGACGGTGGGGCTTGGATCGAACGCAGGACGGTAGAAGCGCCGTGTGAGAAGCGCTCCTACGTCCATTGCCGCCTTCCAGATGGCGTAACGTTCGTTGGGGGTTGGTTCGAGCTGGGAAACAAAGGAGTGGAAACGAGCCGCGACGTGCTGCCATTCCGCCGTCAAGCCCGGTTACTCCCCCAATCCAATAGTCGATTGCCGCGACAAGGGAGGCGTGCTCCGGATTTCAAGGCTCCGAAGCACGCCCCAAGTACCCCAGGGAGGAGGGGTGGTGCGGGAAAGGTGAGCACTATGAGCATCCCGTGGTACCGCCGCAGGTCATGCATTTGAGACAGGTTCCGTTGCGAACCAGCGTGAAGTGTCCGCACTCGTCGCAGGCGTCGCCTTCGTACCCTCGCATCCGTGCCTCTTCGGAATGATCGAGACGGACGCTGGTAGCTTGAATCAGCCCCGTTTCCAGTTGCGAGGCCTGACCGGGCTCGGCCGCGGCCAGCATGTATGCTTCCTCGACGGTTTCGCGTGCGAGCGCTTTGGCGTCGATATCGGCTCCAAGAGCGGGTTTGGTATTGTGAGCATGTCCGGCAGCGGACGCAGATACAGAAGCAGAAGCAGCCTTTTGGCTCTCCGCGGCGGCTTTCTTGCCGTTGCTGCCGTTGAGACCGCCCTTGAGGACGGTGAACCGATTGCGGACATAACCGTTGCTGGTCAGCCGCTTGACCACCGGCATCGGGTCGTCGTCCGGTTCCAGTTTGCCCTGTTCTTCGCCCTTGCCGGTAGTGTCGGGCAGAAGGTCGGCCGGTTCCACGTGGGCCAGATCATTGCGGCCAAGATAGGATACCGCCAATTCACGGAAGATATAGTCGAGAATGGAGGTGGCCATCTTGATGGTCTCGTTGCCCTCGACCATACCGGCGGGCTCGAACCGCGTGAACGTGAACGCCTCCGTAAACTCTTCCAGCGGCACGCCGTACTGCAGGCCGATGGAAATGGCGATGGCGAAATTGTTCATCAGGCTACGGAAGGCGGCGCCTTCCTTGTGCATGTCGAGGAAGATCTCGCCGAGACGGCCGTCCTCGTATTCGCCGGTCCTGAGATACACCTTGTGGCCGCCCACCATGGCTTTCTGGGTGTAGCCCTTGCGCCGGTTGGGCAAGCTGCGGCGCTCGATGCTCGGTACCGAGACAAGCCGTTCGACGATCCGCTCGGTGACGATTTCGGCGCGGGCCGCGGCGGGCTTGTCCGCCAGATCCTCGGCCAACGTGGCGGCGTCTTCCGAGTCCAGCAACGACGCCGACAGCGGCTGCGACAACTTGGATCCATCGCGGTACAAGGCGGTCGCCTTCAGCCCCAGATGCCATGACAGCATGTAGGCCTGTTTGCAGTCCTCGATTGTGGCCGAATGTGCCATGTTGATGGTCTTTGAGATGGCGCCGCTGATAAACGGCTGAGCCGATGCCATCATCCGGATATGGCTCTCGACGGAGAGCGACCGGGTCCCTTTACGCCCACACGCGCTGGCGCAATCGAAAACCGGCAAATGCTCGGCCTTGAGGAACGGCGCGCCCTCCAATGTCATGGCGCCGCAGACGTAGGTGTTTGCCTCGTCAATTTCTTCACGGCTGAAGCCCAGGGCGGACAGTAGACAGAACGACACGTCGTTGAGGGACTGTTCCGCGATTCCCAAATTTTCGGTGCAGAACGCTTCACCCAGGGTCCACTTGTTGAACGCGAACCGGATGTCGAAGGCGTCGGTGATGGCGTTCTCCACCGCGTCGATGGATGTCTCGGTGAAACCGCGCGCCCGCAACGTCTCGTGATTGAC
>CAKZLS010000386.1 GCA_937127205.1 uncultured Rhodospirillales bacterium | reverse complement strand
GGCCGCGACAGCACCGGCAATGGGTGCGCAGGCTATCAAAACCAGCGCCAAAGCAGCCCGCAGTCCAGGCAAGAGCACTCTCCGCCTTTGAGCGACGACAGAACGACTGTACATTCCTGATTTCGGTGCCAAAAGACAAAATATCATTGTTCGGATCACCCGCTGCACATCCACGCGATCCGAGCACACTTACCACACGCCGGTCTTGAACACGAAAATTCATTCGGGTACGCGCCGCCGGAGCCGGTGGGTCAACGCTTTTGGCAAGGACCCGGTCGTCAAAGAGTTAGCAAATGATGAACCCATACCTCTACAGACGCAGAGTGACGTTCCCCCATTTCAACCGCATGTAGTCCATTAGACCATAAAAGAAAATCACCATGCCAAGCTTCTCCATGGACTCTTCAACCACTCCGATCAAATCATGGGTCACGTCGATCCCCACCAGGGGAGCGTCGCGGAGGTAGGCATGGCCGGTGCTTGTATTGTAGGCGGCGCTGATCATTTCAACACCCATTGCGCCACCAACGTAAATGACCGCGGCGAGAACGAAAATTATCATCGTGCGCCGGGGGAGAGCCAAGGTAAACCGCATGTAAAGCATGCCGAAAATCAGAAGGCAAACTGCCGCCGGTATGACCCAGGCGTAATAGAATGGCCCGCTGAGATCGAACATCTGCCGAAGCGGCTGCATGGTGCGTTCGTGAAAAGAAGCGGCTTCATCCATGGAGAGGTAAATAAAAACAAACGACAGGCCACACCAGTAATACCGCCACGGGTCGCGTGCCTGAAAATGAACGGCGGCGATGATGGCAAGCAGCGCCGCATTGGTGAACAAAATCAGGGTCGAAAACCAGGTCGGGACGTTGGCTTCCAAGTTCAGGTTGAAGGTCTTGGCGACACTGAACGAGAAGAAATACTGGTCATCGTATCTCAGAAAGCTGGCGACGATCCCGATCGCGATCAGGCACGCGACGACCACCAACAAAAGCTTCGTCAATCGTTCGGGATAAACCTCGAGGAAACCCGCGCCACCCGCCGCGGCTCCGCCTCCCGTCGTGCTCGAGATATCGGTCGGGGCCCCAACAGTGGCACGACCGATACCCTCCGCGACCGCGTGGCCGGATT
>CAKZLS010000385.1 GCA_937127205.1 uncultured Rhodospirillales bacterium | reverse complement strand
CCATCGATTCAGAACTCTACAGCCTTGTCACCAACTCTTTCACCCGATTGCCCTGATGGGGGCGTGTGCGACCGTTGACAACCGGTCGACACCGGGTATAGTGCTCCCTGTTTGGTCGCATCGCGTGTTCGCGCGCGGTGCTTTCTTCGTTTTCATGGATCGCTAATGTACGCTGTAATCCGCACCGGTGGGAAACAATACCGGGTGGCCGAAAACCAACGGCTCACCGTCGAAAGATTGCCGGGAGACCCCGGCGAGACCCTGAAACTCGGTGATGTGCTGATGATCGCTGAGGACGGCAGTTCGCCGTTGGTGGGCACGCCGTCTCTCGATAAAGCCGCCGTGTTCGCCGAAGTTTTGGCGCAGACGCGTGGTGACAAGGTCATCGTCTTCAAAAAGAAGCGCCGCAAGAATTACCGGCGTACCAAGGGCCACCGCCAGGACCTGACGGTGTTGCGGATCGCTGGTATCAGTGCATCCGGCAAGGCGCCGGCGGCCAAGAAGAAGGCTGCGAAGGCCGAAACGCCCGCGGAGGAACCAGCGCCCGAGACGGCTGCCGAGACGCCGGCTCCCGAGGCCCTGGATGCGGCGCCAGCGGAAGGCCCTGCTGCGGAGACACCTGCGGCTGAGCCGAAGAAGGCCGCCGAGCCGAAACCGAAGGCGGATGCCGAAGAAGCTCCCAAGGCGGCCCCAGATACTGAATCCAAGGAGTAACGGCTATGGCTCATAAGAAGGCAGGCGGCAGTTCCCGCAACGGCCGGGACAGCGCCGGACGGCGCCTCGGCGTGAAGAAGTCCGGCGGCCAAGCGGTCATTCCGGGCAACATCATCATCCGCCAGCGCGGAACCCGCTTCCACCCGGGCACCAACGTCGGCATGGGCAAGGACCACACCTTGTTTGCCATGTCGGAAGGCCGCGTTGCGTTTCGCCGCAAGGCCCGTGGACGCACCTATGTGTTCGTGGAGCCAACCTCCTAGACTTTGGCGAGCCTTTTCTCACACGCGGCGGGGAAGGCCTGTTAGGTTTTCCAGCTCGATGATGGGATTAGACCCGTGAAATTTCTCGACCAGGCCAAGGTGTTCGTGAAAAGCGGAGACGGCGGCAACGGCTGCGTGGCTTTTCGGCGCGAGAAATACGTGGAGTTCGGCGGCCCCGACGGCGGCGACGGCGGCCGCGGCGGCAATGTGTTCGCCGAGGCGGTCTCCAACCTCAACACCCTGATCGATTTCCGTTATCGCCAGCATTTCAAGGCTCAGCGCGGCCGTCACGGTATGGGCAAGAACCGGACCGGCGCCAAATCCGCCGACGTCGTGATGCAGGTCCCCGTCGGGACGCAGATTTTCGCCGAAGACAAGGAGACACTGCTCGCCGACCTCACGGAGCCGGGCCAGAGGGCCATTTTGGCGCGGGGCGGCGATGGCGGTCACGGGAACACCCACTTCAAATCCGCTACCAACCAGGCGCCACGGCGCGCCGACCCGGGGCATCCGGGCGAAGAACGCTGGATTTGGCTTCGGCTGAAAATCATCGCCGACGCCGGGCTCGTCGGCCTTCCCAATGCGGGCAAGTCGACGTTTTTGGCCACCGTTTCCCGGGCCAAACCGAAAATCGCCGACTACCCGTTCACGACCCTTCATCCGCAGTTGGGCGTGGTCGCGGTGGACAATAGCGATTTCGTCCTGGCCGACATCCCCGGATTGATCGAAGGCGCGCATGAAGGCGCCGGGCTTGGCACGCGATTTCTTGGCCATCTGGAGCGCTGCCGGGTGCTGGTGCATCTGGTGGACGGAACCTCCGAGGATGTGGCCGATGATTCCCGGACGGTGCGCAGCGAGCTCGAGTCCTACGGCGCCGGTGTCGGGGACAAGCCGCAAGTGGTGGCGCTCAACAAGATAGACGCCCTGACTCCCGAACAAATTGAAGAGCGGCGAGCGGCCCTCGAAAAGGCGTCGGGTGAGCCGGTTTCGCCCGCGTCCGGGGTTTCCCGGGCCGGGATCGATGA
>CAKZLS010000384.1 GCA_937127205.1 uncultured Rhodospirillales bacterium | reverse complement strand
GGGTTACAGCCCCGCACAAAAATACCTTGATCAATGGTGGGGAGTCCCACCCCCTGCTCGTGGAGTTCGCAAAGGGTCGCTCTGCTACGGGCTGGCTGCCGCCGCGATATCGGCGCCGTCAGTATTCTCTTGGGCGTCGATGAAACTCATGGTGGTGTCGTAAATGCCGCCCTCCTTGCGAAACGGCTTGGCCAGGGCCAAGACCACCGCGATGTGGCCGGTGTCCGGGATTTCCACATAGCGGGCCTCGCCGCCGGCGGCCTCGATCTTGGCGGCGAGCCCCCGCGAATTGGCCGGATAGACGGTGCCGTCGTCACCGCCGTGGATCAGCAGCATGGGCGGCGCGGACGCGTCGGCGAAATTGATGGGCCGCCAATCTTCGGGGTCGGGATGATCGGCGAAGATGGGCCGGACGCTCTTGTATTTCAGCGGATCGAAGGCGTAAGGGCCGGCGATGCCCACCATGGCGCGGATGATCTCCGGGGACATGTTCTGAGCGGCCAGATAGCGATGGTCGAGGCTCAGGTGGGCGGTGATATAGGCACCGGCGGAGTGCCCCATGAGATAGATCCGGTCGGGATCGCCGCCGTACGCAGCGATATGGTCGCGGGTCCAGGCAAGCACACTGGCGCCGTCCTCGACGAAAGCCGGGAAGGTGACATCCGGGTAGACGCGGTAGTCCGGCACCACGGCCACGTATCCGCGCGCCGTGATCGCCTCGGCCACGAATGCGTACTGCTCACGCTGGCCGAATTTCCAACTGCCGCCGTAGAAGAAAACCACAACCGGCACCGGGCCCGTGGAACGGTCCTGGGCGTCGGTGGGGGTATAAACATTGAGCGCCTGGCGCTCCGCCGGGCCATAGGCGATATCCCGGTGGGCGACATAACTGTCATCGGGAACGACGGTGTTAAGAACGCGTAGCGGCGAGCAGGCGGACAGCAGGACCGCGAGGCTGGCAATCGAAGCGATGACGAAAGTCCTTGGCATGGTCAAGAGGAGGCGACGGGGTTAGCGGCGGCGGGATCGATTCCCGGACAAGAGACGCCGGTGCCGCCCAATCCGCAGTATCCGGCGGGATTCTTGGAGAGATACTGCTGGTGATAATCTTCAGCGTAGTAGAATGCCGCCTCGTCGGCGATCTCGGTGGAAATGTCGCCCTTGCCGGCTTTGTTCAAGGCGCCCTGGAATGCCGCCCGCGAGGCTTCCGCTTGTTCTCGCTGCTCAGGCCCGTGCGTATAAATAGCCGACCGATACTGGGTTCCCACGTCGTTGCCTTGCCGCATGCCCTGGGTCGGATCGTGGTTCTCCCAAAACAATTTCAGCATCGCCGCATAGCTGGTAACCTTGGGATCGAACACCACCCGCACCGCCTCGGCGTGTCCGGTGTGGCCCGAGCAGGTCTCTTCATAAGTGGGATTGGGCGTGTATCCGCCAGCGTATCCCACCATGGTCGCGTAGACGCCCGGCGCCTGCCAAAAGATGCGTTCGGCACCCCAGAAACAGCCCATGGCAAAGGTTGCCACCTCCATTCCGTCGGGAAACGGCGGCACGATGGCGTTTCCGCTGACGTGGTGTACCGAAGATACGGCCAGCGGCTGCGGTCGCCCCGGCAGCGCTTGCTCGGGCGGCGGCATCGTCACTTTGTGTTTCGGCGTAAACCACATTTTTCTCGCTCCCATCCAATGGGTTATCTTACGGGCTTGGCTCTGACATGGATGCAAATGGTGTCCAGGTAAAGACCCGGCCGCGGTTTTGATTCCAAAACGCGTCCGTGATGGACATTTGCCCTGCCCGACCCATGTGCTAGGAACTCCAGAGCGTTTCAGGCGACCGGCCAAGACGCCATCGAGACACGACGCAACGACGGCCTAGACCCTTTTAACGGACCCACCAATGACCGGCGAAACCATCTTCGTTTTCGGCCTTCTGGCGGCCACCATCGTGCTGTTCGCCAGCGACAAGGTGCGCCTCGACATCATCGCCATCGGCGTGCTTCTCGCCCTTATGCTCAGCGGCGTGATCTCGCCCAGCGAAGCGTTGGCCGGGTTCGGCGATCCGGTGGTGCTGATGATCGCCGGCCTGTTCGTGGTTGGCGAGGCCATGGTCCGCACCGGCATCGCTTATGCCTTCGGCGATTGGCTTTTAAAGGTGGGCGGATCCAGCGAAGGCCGGCTTATTTTGATCTTGATGCCGCTGGTGGGAATCGTCGGCGCGCCGATGAGTTCCACCGGCATCGTCGCGATCTTCATTCCGGTGGTCCTCAGCATCGCCCGCAAGACCGGCATCGATCCGGCGCGGCTGCTGATGCCCTTGGCATTCGCGGCGATGATCAGTGGCATGATGACCCTGATCTCGACACCACCCAACCTGGTAGTCAACGCGGCGGTGCGAAACCTGGACCTCGAGCCCTTCGGCTTTTTCGCCTTCACCCCTATCGGGCTCGTGGTCCTCGTCATCGGCACACTTTATATGGTGTTTTTCGGCCGTCGCATGCTGTCCGTTCAAAGCGGAGACGGTACCTCCGGAACGAAGGGGCGACGGCTTGAGGAACTGGCCGAAGCCTACGGACTGAGCGATCGTTTTCACCGACTCCGTGTCAGCGAGGGCTCCCCTCTGGTCGGTCAGACAGTTGGCGGCGCCAAACTTCGCACCCGTTTCGCGGCCACCGTCATCGGCTTGGAAAAGCACCAAAATTTCGGAACCTCGGTCGAGCCGGCCCTCGCCCAGTCCGAGTTCCAGGGCGGAGACGTTCTTTATGTGGTCGGACGTGAGGAGCCCATCCGGCATTTCATCGAAGCCCAGCGGCTGCAACGATTGGTCATCGAACAGCGTCAGGTAAAAAACGTGACCCAAGAGCTTGGCCTCGCGGAGGTCGTACTGACTCCGGAGTCCAATCTCATCGACCGGACGTTGAAGGAGGCCGAGGTCCGGTCCCGTTACAAGGTGAGCGTTTTGTCGATCCGCCGGGGCGGGACGGCGGTTCTCGCCGACTTCGTCGGGGAAAAGCTGCAATTCGGCGATTCCATGCTCGTGTGTGGCGGCTGGAAGCACATCGGCCTGTTGCAGAAGGATATGAAGGACTTCATCGTGCTCAACCTGCCGGTGGAGGTCGACGAGGTCGCTCCCGCCCGCAGCCGGGCCCCGGCGGCGCTGATCATCCTGGCGGCCATGATTGCGGCCATGACCTTCGGATTGATCGCCAATGTGGCGGCGGTGCTGCTGGCGGCGTTGGCGCTAGTGCTCACGCGCTGCGTCAAAATGGACGATGCCTACAAGGTCATCAACTGGCAAAGCCTGGTGCTGATCGCCGGCATGCTGCCCATGGCGACGGCGCTCAACGAAACCGGAGGCACCACTCTGATCGCCGACGGGCTGGTAACGGCGCTGGGCGATGCCGGACCCATGGCGATGATGGCGATCCTGTTCGTCCTGACCATGGTCATCGGATGCTTCATCTCTAATACCGCCACCGCGGTCCTGCTGGCGCCCATCGCCATCGCCGCGGCGCAGGATATGGGCGTTTCCCCCTACCCTTTCGCCATGACCGTGGCCATGGGGGCGTCGGCTGCGTTCATGACCCCGGTGTCGTCGCCGGTGAATACGCTTGTTTTGGTCCCCGGACGCTACCGCTTCATGGACTTCGTCAAGGTGGGAACGCCGATGGGGCTGGTGGTCATGGCGGTAAGTCTGCTGTTCATTCCGCTGCTGTTTCCGCTCTGATGGTATAGACTGTTACCGGTTCGGCCCGTCCGCGGACAGCGATCTCGCCCAGGCCTTCGAATGGGAAACCTTCCGCCAGTTCCGCGGTTCGGCCGTGCACCAGGACTTGGGTACCGAATTGCTTGTTCATCTGCTCCAGCCGCGACGCCAGATTGACCGTATCGCCATAAACGGTGAACGTCAGCCGTTCACTGGCGCCGACGCTGCCGGCAACCACCTCGCCGGTGGCCAAGCCGATGCGGCAATTGAGCTGGTGGCCGGCGAACGACCGGGCACGCACGGCTTGCTGAATCTCCAATGACGCGCGAACCGCATGGATGGCATGACCGGGATCGGGCACCGGCACATTGAACATGGCCAGCAGGCCGTCGCCCTGGAATTG
>CAKZLS010000383.1 GCA_937127205.1 uncultured Rhodospirillales bacterium | reverse complement strand
CGGCGGGCGGGAAACAGCGCGCCATAGCGTTCAAAGAACAGGGTCCGGTAGAACAGCTCCTGCGGGACCGCCGACAGCAGCGGATAGAGTACCAGAATTTTGAGCCATAATTCCGTCTGCTCGCGCGGCAGGAACAGCAACCGTTCCGGCATCAGCCACACCACCAGCGCGGTGCATATCGCCACCGTCGCCACCGTAAACACCCCGACTGTCTGCCAGTCCCCGACCAGCCCGCCGGCGCGCAGGTCGCGCCACCGGAACCCCGGCGTGATGGCCAGCAGCCCGATCCCCGCCAGCGTGATGACGATCAAAAGTTTGCCGAACAGTTCCGGCCGATTGGCTGTCGCCATCACCACCGGAAACACCACGAACAGCAGCGTCCATTCCAGCCATAGTCGAAGCGGTCGGGGGCCGGCCGCGGCGATGGTTTTCGAGTGCGGGGAGGGGTCGCTGGTCATGGGGAAATCAGGGCGTTTCGCTGTGTTTATTTAAGTCGGTTGTACGTAGGCGCAGAGCCTTCGGTTTTCCCTGACCGCACCTACCCTCATCGGCCCCGATATATCAATACCGATATCGCGGCCTTGGAAACCCAGACCAGGGCGGCGGTAGCAGAATATGCTGTCGGACCCGCCGTGGCGTGTCGGGGTCCTGCCCGAGCGGCAATGCCACAACTTTGCCATGATTAAATAAGATACCCCATTTGGGTAACATTAAAGTCATTAACTATGCAAAACAGGTTATTCATTTGAGCGTTGGAGCCTCAGAAGTGGATAACGTTCCCCTGTTGCAATAGTAGGCAAAAAACGGAGAAATAAAAATGGCAAAAATTTTTGGCAATAATACCGACGCAGAGCTGATCGGAACCGCGAGTAAGGATAAGATATTCGGTAAAGGCGGAAACGATAGTCTTTTTGGCGATGACGGCCGTGATTTTCTCAAAGGCGGCGACGGCCTCGATGAGTTGTTCGGCGGCATGGGTCATGACGCGCTGTACGGCGGTAACGGCGACGATATCCTTCAAGGGGATGACGGCAACGATCGGTTGTTCGGCGGCAACGGCAATGACGAGCTATGGGGCGGCGACGGCCGTGACGTCTTGCGAGGTGGCAATGGCGACGATACGCTCGAAGGCGGTGCCGGCAATGACATGTTGGTGGGCGGGAAAGGCAGCGATACGCTCTATGCCTTTTCTTGGGGTGGCGAGCCGGTACCCGATCAGAGTAGTCCGGAAGATCAATATAATGACGGAGAGCCGGTCTCCGACAAAGACATTCTCGTCGGCGGCAAGGACGAGGACACGTTCGTGTTTCGCTGGCTGATCGATGCCACGAAGGATATTCTCGACAAGCATCGGGACCCGGAAACCGGAGACATCGACTACAGCGGGAACGGCGTCGCGGGCGAAAACGGCGCCACTCACGACCACTGGGTCGAGAGCATCGGCAAGAAGATCGTGCGTGACTACAATCCGGACGAGGACACGCTTGTCTTCGAAGGGCACACCCTTGCCCTAGATAAAATCAGGATCAAGAACGGCGACAGCTATCTGAACTTCGTCAGCGATCAGGGCGCGAACGGCGGCGCGCACGATGGCGACAAACTCGGTGTGGTCGTGGTGAAGAATGTCGTACTCACCGAAGACGACATCGACGTGGACGCCGGCGTGTTTTACGGCGTCGAAGACCCCTGGTCGGCCGGCGGCTGATACCGGCGGCCAGTTACGAGGCCGCACCCGAGGCCGCATCGAATCTCATTGTAGCGGCATCCGGCCGGCGCCCCGCGCGCCGCGCCGGATGGCCTAATTGTTTCTCGGAACGAGCGTCCTGATCATCGCCGGGAACTCGCTTTTCCGGTTTTCCTGCCGACGTTATGACCGCAACCACGTGCTGCCGCTTGTTTGTGCCGGTCGCTATAACGCCTCGATCCAAAGAATATGCTCGGCGAGGGGGCTGGCGGCGACGGACGCGTGAAACCGCCGGTCGGCGGTGACCAGGCGCGCCCCGGTGTCGATGGCGGCGGCGAGGTAGAGGCTGTCATAGACGGTTCGGTCCAAACCCTTGGCCAATTCCATGGCTAGGGGGAGCAGGGGCCGGTCTGCGCGAACCTCGCAGGGCACCTTGTCGAGGGCGGCGAGGATATTGGCGATGAGGTCGTCTTCAAGTTCCCCCCGGCGCCGCCGTTTCCACAGAACATTTCCGATTTCGGCGAAAAACAGGTGCGGCACGATCAGGTCGAAATCGCCGGAGAGGAGGCGCAGCGCCTTGTCGCCGTGCTCTTCTTTCAGATACCACTTGACTGCAACGCTGGCATCAACGACGACGCGGGTCAACGCTCGCGGTCTTCGCGGATCAGGGCCGCGCTATCGGAAAATGTTCGTCTGGCCAGACGACGGCGAATACCTTCCGCCGCCTCGCGGGCCTCGTCCATGGTCGGGCGGGACGCCGCATCCTCGAGGATCGCCTTCGCCTCCTTCTGCAACGACCGGCCATGGCGGCGGGCGCGCTGTTTCAAGCGTTCGACCACCTCGGCGTCCATGTCGCGGACGAGAACCTGAACCATCCTTTGACTCCTACCCTTCAGGACTACGATGTGGATAAATGCTAACAAAACGATAGCACTCTTGTTCCAGCCCGTCGATGTGGATTTAGGCGACGGGTGATTTGGCGATCCAAATCTCTGTACACTTGATGCTCTACTTCTGGCGCTGGCACTCGTCCGCAGTTATGAGTGTGGCTCGGCAATACCATTGAATTGGGAAGGGGAGGCCGATATGGCTCGGCGACGTTGGACCTATGTGGGCAATCGAACAGCAAACAAGCCGCCGGAGCCCGAGAAACAGGCGATCATCAGCACGTGCGAGGCGTTTATCAGGGACGTGCTGAAGCCGCGATTCTTGCCCGAGATCCGTCCGACGACGTTCAACTATTGCGTCGACATCTTCGGCAAATGGCATGGTGCAAACTATCGCTTTATTCAGCGCTACCGTAATGACGATCCGGAAAATGCCATCGAGCCGGAATTCGATGCGCCGTTTGTACGTCTCGAGTATGTGACGCGAGACCGGTTCAATCTTTCCTATTTTCGCCATACTGGCCAGTGGTGGACGGTCCATCATGGCGTTACGCTATCCGAAGCGCTTCGCCTGATCGAGACGGAAGGGATCTTTCATCCCATCACCTGAGAACGGGAGACCGGCCGATGAGTGAATATCAGTACTATGAATTTCAGGCGATCGATCGGCCGCTCACGGCCGCTGACCAGGCGGCCTTGCGGTCCATATCGACGCGGGCGCGGATCACATCGACGAGCTTCACGAACCACTATGAATGGGGCGACCTCAAGGCAGATCCGCGGGAACTCATGGAACAGTGGTTCGACCTGCACCTTTACCTGGCCAATTGGGCGACGCGCCGGCTGATGATGCGGCTGCCGGAACGGCTCGTCGATCAATCATCGCTGGACGTCTTTCTGTTCCCTGTGGACTGGGTCGAGGTCTGGGTGCGGGGCGACAATCTGATCATCGACATGTGCCGCGAGGAGGTGGAGGCGGGCTACGAAGGCTGGGACGACGGCAGCGGCTGGCTTGCCGCGCTGGCACCGCTCCGGACCGATGTGCTTGCCGGCGATATGCGGCTGTTTTACCTGCTTTGGCTGACGGCGGTCGAAGACGGCGCACTCAAAGGCAATGCCTTGGAACCGCTTCCGGGGCTCGGCCCGATAACGGGTCCCCTGGAAGGCGCCGCCGAGTTCTTCGGCATCGATCCGGATCTTGTCCGGGCGGCCGCCGAAAGGGGACCGGAAAGCATGGATGCCGCCCTTTCCGCCGATGCCACGCGCGCCGTTCTTGCCGAAATCCCGGAGCGGGAAAAGACCGATCTGCTCGCGCGCATCGTCGACGGCGATCCCCATGTGGCGGCGGAACTCAAGCGCAGGGTCCGCCGGAAGCAAGGCCATGAACCGGCCGAGCCGCGCACTGTCCGCGAGCTCAGTACCCGGGCGGCGGCCATTCGGCGGGAGCGGAACCGCGTTGAGGCCGAGCGGCGGGAGGCCGA
>CAKZLS010000382.1 GCA_937127205.1 uncultured Rhodospirillales bacterium | reverse complement strand
GGACGCGGGAAAAGCGATCACATGGAGCACGGAACTGTGAAAGTGGGTACTAGCATTGTCAGCCTAGCCATTCTCAAATAGGCGAGCGTCAAATAGGCGAGCCAAGGGACAAATCGAAGTCGTGGCTGACCAAGCGCCTCAAAATTCCAATGCTGGAATCAACAGCGACGCCCTAAAAAAATCGTCGGGCGCTTTTTTTCGCATTCGCCCCGTTCATTTCCGGTCGCAGGCGCACCCCCGCGACTGATCGCAGGTTTTCTCCAACGGAACGCAGCCGTTGCCGCATGCTTTCATGTTATCTGCCATGGAACAGTTGGCGCAACACTGGGCGCCCATTGGCTGCAACTCCAGACCCGCCGGCGCCTGAGCCGGCGCCTGAGCCGGAGCGGGCTTACTTTGCGATGGCCCTCCCGGCATCTCGAGTGGCGAGCCGAAGCGCCGGCCGGAATATTCCCCTTTGTGGCAATGATAACCTGAAACGGTAAAGTCATAGTGACACCCGCGGAAGTCGAGCGTTCCCGAATGCGACAGCGCCGGTGTCGCTCCGACAACTCCGAGAAACACAACCGCCATTAAGGCAAGAAGTCTCATTGGGTGCCCCTTCCGCAGTTCCAAAACCTTCTTTGAGAAATTCGCGTGCATGATGAAACCTTCTCGCCCCAACATGCAACATCGAAGACACGTCGCAAGAGAACGCCTTCTTGGCCCGAATTTAAATCGTTTATCTCCGTCCGTGCCGAACAAAAGCGACGGTTCGAGATCCGCAAATTAAATCCGGGCTTCACGATCCTGTTCATGCGGTGCAAACTACATGACAAATTCGTATTCATCCAAATAAACTGAGAGGGGCCCATGTACCAGTTCGCAAAGACCTTAACGATTGCGTCCGTTCTGTTTGCTTTGGCAGTAACAGGTGCCGTCGCCAGCGACGATGACGTCATCAAGAAGAAGAGCAACCAGGATGTTGCAACGACGGTCGACCGCCTGCAGGAGATCGTGACCGAAAAAGGTATCACGGTCATGGCCCGGGTGGATCATGCCAAGAACGCTGAGACCGCCGAAATGGAATTGCGTCCCACCCAACTGCTGATTTTCGGCAATCCCAAACTCGGAACACAGCTCATGCAAGCGAATCAGCAAATCGGCCTGGATCTGCCGATGAAGGTTCTGGTGTGGGAAGACGCGGACGGACAGGTCTGGATCGCCTATGTTGACCCCGAGGAATTGGCCGAGCGTCATGGCATTCCCGAGGACCATGAGGTGGTGCAGAAGCTGAAAAAGGCCTTGGATGCCTTCACCGCCGCCGCCGCCAAGTAGCGTCCGGCCCATTTCCTCCACACATATCTTATACCGCAGGTCCGCTGGCGGTCGCCGGCGGGCTGGACACGCGCTGCGAACAGGCGCTTAATCCCGCCCGCTTGGGGGCGCGCACGCACGAAAAATTGATAGAGAGGATATGGATGAGCGAATCAATGTTGAGCACGGTGCTTGTTCCCATCAACCGGGCGGGCTGGCCGTTCATCGCTATATTCGCGACCTTTACCCTCGCACTGTTCCTCGTCGCCGAGCCGTTGGGCTGGATTGGCGTGGTGCTGACTCTCTGGTGTACGTATTTTTTCCGCGACCCCGAGCGGATTACGCCGACCCGTGAGGGGCTGATCATCAGCCCCGCTGACGGCGTCGTCCAGTTGGTGGGTCCCGCCCCCCCGCCGCCGGAGTTAGAAATGGGTTCCAAACCGCTGATGCGGGTGTGCGTGTTCATGAACGTGTTCAATGTGCATGTGAACCGGCTCCCCGTCGACGGGACAATCGCCCGCCTCGCCTATCGCCCCGGACGCTTTTTTAACGCGTCGCTGGATAAGGCAAGCGAGCACAACGAGCGTCAGAGCATTCTGGTCGAGGCCAAGGAAGGATTTCAGTTGGCGGTGGTTCAGATCGCCGGACTGGTCGCCCGCCGAATCATCTGTACGCTCAAGGAAGGACAAAATGTGACGGCGGGAGAGCGGTTGGGCATGATCCGGTTCGGCAGCCGGGTGGATGTCTATCTGCCGGAGGGCGTCGCGCCGCTGGTCGCCGTCGGCCAGCAAAGCATCGCCGGAGAGACCGTCTTGGCGGATGTTGGCGCCGCCAAGACGAAAACGAGGACAGCGAAACGCAAGGCACCCTCCAAAGACACGCCACCTGTTAAAAACAAGGCACAGACGCCGGTCCGCTCAGCGACCGCCGATTGAGGGAACCAGACATGGAGGCACCGCGCCAGAGACTCAAAGGTCTCCACATCAATCGTATGATACCCAACATGCTGACGCTATTGGCGTTGGCCGCCGGGCTTAGCGCCCTTCGCTTCGCGCTGTTGGAGCGCTGGGAGCACGCCGCCCTTGCGATCGTTGCCGCGGCCGTCCTCGACGGTCTCGACGGCCGCATCGCGCGGATCCTGAAAGGTGCCACCAAGTTCGGTGCGGAGTTGGATTCGCTCTCTGATTTTGTTTGCTTTGGCGTGGCCCCAGCGATGGTTCTTTACCTATGGGCGCTGAGCGACGCGGGCCCCTTCGGCTGGGCCGTGGTCTTGGTATTGTGTATGTGCTGCGCTCTTAGACTCGCGCGGTTCAACACCGACGGAGATTCGCCCAACCAGCCGGCATGGAGCCGCAATTTCTTCGTTGGCGTTCCATCTCCCGCAGGTGCAGGCTTGGTCATGTTCCCGATGATTCTATGGTTTCACTTGGAAAGCGATTTCCTCCGACAACCCGTTGTTGTGGGTTTTTTTATGCTGGTCGGCGCGGGACTCCTCGTCAGCCGCATTCGAACCTATTCGTTCAAGAAGATCCGGGTGGCTCCGGGCTGGGTGCTGCCCTGTATGCTCGGTATCGGGCTTTATCTCGCGCTGCTCGTAAGTACTCCATGGATTACACTGTCGATCTCGTTGGTGGCTTACGCCGCGTCCATCCCTTTCAGCGCACGCGCTTACCGCGCGCTCCTGCGCAAGGAGCATGAGTCAATCGCCGCCCCATCCGCGCATTCCGCATCCGGGCAGCCGAGTGACGATCTGTCATCTCCGTGATCGCGCAGGCATCGATATACTCCCGCAACCGCCAGATCAGCGCACAGAAGCGTCGCGCTCTCTGCATCGGCCGCCGATGCCCGTTTGAGGCGAGTTTATGTCCGGTTTGTGAACGAATTCTATGATTGGTTGCGCATAGCGCGCTCCAGTTTGCCATATCAGCACACAACGTCACAAATTTGCCCCATTTGCGGGACAAAAGAAACATGATCCCGCTGCGTATCCAGCCAAGAAAAACGAACTTCCTTAATCCAACTCTGAAGACGTCATAACAACCAAGATACAGGGGAGAGAGACTCCAATGCGAAAGTTCCTTACTGCATTAGTACTGCCTGCATTGTTGATCGCCGGACTCGCCTCGGCCCAGGCCGCGGACGAAAAAGGTACAGCAGCCGAAGCCAAGGCCATGCTTGAGAAAGCGGCCGCCGAGCTCAAAGCTGATAAGGACAAGGCGCTCTCAATGTTCACCGCACGCGAGGGCGCGTTCAAGGAAAAAGACCTATACGTCTATTGCGGCGGTCCCGACGGAAACTTCACCGCTCATTACAAGCTTGTGGGCAAAAGCCTAAAGGACCTCAAAGACAAATCTGGTAAGGCATTCGGCGAAGAAATCTACGCCGTTGCCGAGCCCGGCGAGATTGCCGAGGTGGAATACGAGTGGTATCGCCCCGGCTCCGAGACCGAGCTGGTGGAAAAAGTCGCCTACGTCACGCAGGTGGAAGAAGAGATCTGCGCGGTCGGCTACTACAAATAATAAAAGCGAGCTGGATGCACGCATGCGCTGATCAACGGGGAGCCCTTTAGCAAGCTTTCCGATTATACCTTATAAAAACCCCGCCCCGACCAGGCGGGGTTTTCCTTTTTTGGTCGAACGCCCATCCCCGGTGGTATGCCGGCGCAGATCCTGCCAAAAAAATTTGCCCCACCGTGACCCCGCGCCTGACCGGAACAGCGTGAGCACGCGTACCTTTGACCGTGTAGGGTGACCAG
>CAKZLS010000381.1 GCA_937127205.1 uncultured Rhodospirillales bacterium | reverse complement strand
ATACGAGATCTATCTGTGACTGGAGTTCAGACGTGTGCTCTTCCGATCTGTTTGCTCCACAGTGTCTGATTATCGTCGCCGCCGGCAATCAGACACTGTGGAGCAAACTCTGCGAAACGCTAGGCCGCCCCGATCTGGTCACCGATCCGGACTTCGCAACCAACGACCTGCGGACACAGAACAGCGACCGTCTGAAGAACGAGATCGAACAAACACTGGTTACCGCACCCTCAGTCGATTGGCTCGCAACCATCGGAGACGCCGGCGTGCCGTGTGGCCCCATCAACAACATCGCCCAGGTCGTCGACGACGCGCACGTACAGGCCCGCAACATGATCATCCGGTCACAGGATCCAACGGCCGGCGAGGTCCGTATGGCCGGCAACCCCATCAAGCTATCGCAGTTCAATGACCCCGAGGAGCGTCCGGCGGCACCCGAACTGGATGCCGATCGTGACGCGATTCTAGATTTGGCGCTCGGACGTGGTACTTAGTCGGATCCACTTCAGGGATTCACAAAGATAAGCGCCATGCTTGGAACCAACCCCGTCCTCTGCGGCTCCATTGCCGGCCGCCCCGGCCGCTTCGGGGTGGCCATGCACAATGCCGCCTATCGCGCGCTGGGGCTGAATTATGTCTACGTCGCCTTCGGAACCGAAGACACGGCCGGCGCGGTCGGTGCCATGCGGAGCTTGGGCATTCGCGGGCTCGGGGTT
Source organism: uncultured Rhodospirillales bacterium (assembly GCA_937127205.1). Taxonomy (GTDB): domain Bacteria; phylum Pseudomonadota; class Alphaproteobacteria; order Rhodospirillales; family Defluviicoccaceae; genus CAKZLS01. Next base: position 3,335 of record CAKZLS010000381.1, on the reverse strand, counting down.
ACCATGCCCCATAAGATCCGCATCACCGAGTTTCTCGACCACATCACCGAAACGGCGCGGCTGATCAGCGCCGTCAACACGGTAGTGAACGATAACGGTGTGCTCACCGGTCACAATGTCGATTGGATCGGCGCGGTTCGCGCGCTTGGCGAACACACCGCACTCGCCGGAACGCACGCCGCCATCGTGGGCGCTGGGGGTGGCGCGCGGTCCATCGTCCACGGACTGATCAGCGAGAACTGCGCGGTGACGGTATACAACCGCTCCGAAGTCAACGGCCAAGCTCTCGCCGACGCCATGGGCGTCCCTTTTGGCGGCACCCCGGAGGAACTCACAAGCGCCGATCCTTACGACATTCTCGCCCACGCCACGCCTGTGGGGTTTCATGATCCCCGCGCCATGCTGGTGCCGGCCGCCGCGCTGCGGCCGGAGATGGTGGTGTTCGACGCCGTTCCCATGCCGGTGGAAACGCGGCTGCTAAGGGAAGCAAAATCTATCGGCTGCACCACCGTTCCAGGCGTGCGCATGCAACTTCACCAGGCCGCCTGCCAGTTCGAGCTCTATACCGGCATCGCCCCAGCCCTCGAGGTCATGGAAGGCGCCTTGTTGGAAGCCATGGAGCAGGGTTGACATGAAGGTTTTCATTGTCGGAGCCCATCCGGAACCGCAATCCTTCAATACCGCGCTCCGCGATCTTTCGGTTCGGGTCCTGCGCGGCCAGGGCCACGAGGTCAGGGTATCCGACCTGTACGCCATGAACTTCAATCCGGTGGCCGGCCCGGCCGATTTCGCGAACCGGTCGAAACCGAACTATCTCAACTACGCTCTCGAGCAACGTCATGGCTACGACACCCGGACCCTGGCGCCGGATATCGTGGATGAAATCGAGAAGCTGCTGTGGTGCGATCTCCTGATACTCAACTTTCCCCTCTATTGGTTCTCCACCCCAGCCATTCTCAAGGGCTGGATCGACCGGGCGCTGATTTCCGGCCTGACTTACGGCGGCAAGCGCTTCTATGATCGTGGCGGTCTCGCGGGCCGTAAGGCCATGGTCACCATAACCCTAGGCGGCCGGCCTCACATGTTCGGAGAGAACGGTATTCATGGTGCGCTCGAGGACATGCTGCGACCCCTGCTCCGGGGCACGCTTTACTATACCGGCATGGCGGTGCTCCCGCCGTTCGTCGCTTGGCACGTGCCCTACATCTCGGAGGCGGATCGCAAAGAGTATCTCGGCGCCTGCGAGCGCACTCTATCGAGTATCGAGACCATTGCCCCGCTCTCCTTTCCGTCGCTGGACGCGTTTGACGGCATGCTCTATCCCAAACAATAGCATTGCGTTACGAGGTTTTCTTGCGGGCGACGCGGATGCCGGGTATGTGAACATAAAACTACACGGAGAAGGAATACATCCATGCTCGCCAACATCGAAGCTCGTCTCGCCGAACTCGGCATCGAGTTGCCGAATGCCGCCGCGCCAGCGGGAGCCTACGTTCCGTACGTGAAGAGCGGCAACCTTGTATTCGTGTCCGGCCAGATCACGCTTTGGAACGGAGACATTAAATACAAGGGCCGTCTCGGCGACGACATGTCGGTGGACGAGGGTTACGCTGCCGCTCGGCTATGCGGCCTTAACCTGATCGCCCAGGTGCGTGAAGCGTGCGACGGCAATCTCGATCGGGTGTCTCGAGTGGTGCGGCTGGGTGGGTTCGTTCAATGCACCACCAATTTCATCGAACAGCCAAAAGTGATCAACGGTGCCTCCGACCTGATGGTGGAAGTCTTTGGCGATGCCGGACGTCATGCACGGGCGGCCGTCGGCACCATATCGCTCCCGCTGGACGTCTCGGTGGAAGTGGACGGCGTGTTCCAGATCGCGCCGCCCCGCGGCCACGTCTCCGATGACGAGATCATGCTGGCGTGAGGGCATTGAGGGCCTCGAGCGCCCGGTCGATATCGCTCTCGGTGTTGAAGAGGTGGGGCGCGATCCGCAGGCTGCCCGAACGGTAGGCCACGTAGACGCCGCTGTCGCGCAGGCCCTCGTAGACGGCTTGATTGCGGTTGCGCTGCCTGTGGGAAATGAACACCAGGGTGGACCGACGATCGCTCTCTTCCTCGGGGCTCAGCACTTTGAAGACATTGCGGTTGAGACCGGCGATAAAACGCGAGACCAGCGCCTGGTCGTAGTCGCGAATATTCTCAACCCCCTGTCCCAAAATGTACTCGATGGACGCCGTCCACGGTTTGTAATTGAAGAAGTTCGCGGTGCCGAAGATATCGTACTTGCGGGCTCCAAGGCCTGAGCGGATCTCCGGCACGGCGTTCTCCTTGCCCAGATCGTCGGCGGTTTGCATGGAAAGCCAGTAGGCCTTGTTATAGTGGAGCGTCTCGCGAATATCCGGGCGGATCCAGCAAAATCCGGTGCCGTAGGGCCCACACAGCCACTTGAAACCAACGCACGTGAGGGCATCCACCGGGACGTCTTCGACGCTCAGCGGGCGCGCGCCGATGGCTTGAGAGCAATTGGCCACGAATATCACGTCGTGTGCACGGCACACCGCGCCAAGTCCCTCAAGGTCTGCGGCGTAGCCAGACAGCGAATGAACCCAGGTGGCGCACAGCAGCCGGGTCGCCGGGGTGATGGCCGCCTCCAGCTCGTCCGGCTGGATCACCCGGTCCCGGGGCTCAATGAACCTGACCCGCACTCCCCGGCTCTCCAAACCCATCCAAGGGAGGACACACGATGGGAAGTCGCCCTTCATCAGCAACACCTCGTCGCCGTCGCGCCACGGCAGGCCGTTGGCCATCAGATGCAAGCCATAGGATGCGCTGTTCGCGAGGATCACATCGTCGGAGGGTACCCCGATCAGCCGCCCGAGCGCTGCGCGCAACCGCAAGGGAACGTCGGTAAACCGTTCCGTGGTAAGAGGAAAGGGAGCGATCTTCCATTGGACCGCCTCTTCCGCCGCCCGCGCCGCGACCTTAGGAATGGCGCCCTGATGGGCACAATTCAGCCAAACTCTGCCGTCGAAGGGGCCGAAATCGCTGGCGCAAGTCTCGATCATCGCATCCGCGGGATCATCATGGGTAAACACCTTGTAATGCAGCAAAAGATATATCGCATCGAAGCCAGCAATGGCGAATCCTCGGCCCCAGTCGCGGGAGCGCGTGCAATGCGACGGCCGAATGGAATAGTCATTTCGCTCTCACATCGTTAACCATTTCCACGCACGGTGCAGCGGGGCAATGAGGCGAGCGGAGACACGTTACCGGGAAAACCTTTCCTGATTACGCACTTTCCTCAGCCGATTTGGTGTTGTACAAAAAGGGAACAT
>CAKZLS010000380.1 GCA_937127205.1 uncultured Rhodospirillales bacterium | reverse complement strand
ATCAATTTCAAGCCAGCCTCACCGCTTTGCGCCCGCTGATTCCGCAACAGGCTCTTAAGAGTCAGAAATTCAGACGTTTGGTATAATAGCTGCTCGGACTATGTGTGAGGCAGCCAAGAGATCAGGCTAAGGTTCCCAAGCTAAAGGCAAAAAAAGAGTGCGCTGCATAAGAGCAACGCACTCGATTTCCGTATCGGCATGCCCCTTGTGTTACGAATTAAGGAGCTTGGGCACTCTGTTCATGCGCAGACGGGCTGATTCGGGAAATCCCGAGCCCAGCAAAGGCCGCAGGTAGAGCAGGAACTTGCTGGTCACGTCGTGGCCACTGTCGTCCAGATATTGCTGTGACATTACCTTCGTCTTGGCGGCGATTTGATCCAGCGGGGTTAAGTGATATTCCACGGAATAGAAGCCGGTTCGGTGAATGGTCACCGATCCTGTGTGTTGCCCCTTGCTGTCGCCGAAGTGGGCGTACTGAACGGCTTTTTCGCCGACTTCCCGAGCTTCGCGCGCGTCCACGTCGGAAACGCAGCCGAGGAATGAGCGTTGCAGATAGCCGAACGTATCGCCACGCACACGGGAGATGTTGGAGTGGGTCTTGATGTAGTCGGTCAGCAAGTCTGCAAGCGCGCCGCTGCCGGAAAGTTGAATGTTTCCGTGCGCATCTTTTTCAACCTCTTTGGCCAGCTTTGCCATGATCGGCGTGCCGCTCTCATCGTGGATCCCTTCGGATACAGCGACGACACATCGGCCATGTTTGTTATAGACTTCCTGGACACTTCTGACGAATTGGTCGAGGTTGAAATCCACCTCCGGCACATAAATCAAGTGCGGGCCATCGTCGTCGAACTTGCGCCCCAAAGCCGAAGCTGCCGTCAGAAAACCCGCGTGTCGGCCCATGACCACCGCGACATAAACCCCGGGGAGGGCCCGGTTGTCGGCGTTGACACCGGCAAACGCCAAGGCCACGAAGCGTGCCGCGGACGGATATCCCGGAGTGTGGTCATTGACCATCAGGTCGTTGTCGATTGTTTTCGGGATGTGCACGCAACTCAGGTCGTAGTTTTCTGCAAGGGCCTTATCGTGAAGAATGCGCAACGTATCAGACGAATCGTTGCCGCCGATATAAAAGAAGGTGTCGATCTCATGGGCCTTCAAAACCTTGAAGATTTCCATGCAGTATGCTTCATCCGGCTTGACGCGGGTCGATCCCAGCGCCGAACAGGGCGTCTGGCCGACCATTTCCAGATTGTGCGTGGTTTCCCGCGTCAGGTCGATGAACTCTTCATCGACGATGCCGCTGACCCCGTGGTAGGCGCCGTAAACGCGCTCAACCGATGGAATCTTCCGCGACTCGATGACCGTTCCGACCATTGATTCATTGATAACCGCCGTGGGCCCGCCGCCCTGGGCGACAAGGACTTTTCCCTTTAACATGGGGGCTCCCTCCGCTTTCCCTAAAAAGCTCAGATTTGCATTGCAGGACCCTTGTTTGCCGCCATTCGGCGGAACCCCGAGGGTTGATTCGCGGCGCACCCTATCACGCCCCCTAACCCCGTTAAAGGCCAAAACCGCGACCCTGGGGACGGCACCTAATTCCATCGACACCCTTGATTTTCCAAGACGGGACAGGTACCAGATGCTGCATAGACCCCATCGTCTAGAGGCCTAGGACACCACCCTTTCAAGGTGGCGACACGGGTTCGAATCCCGTTGGGGTCGCCATTACCCTTCTAAGCTGACGGCGAGCGCAGAGACGCAGCGCCCGTAGCCATGACGTGTCGGGAAGCGTGGCCGGGACGAAGAAGCGTTGGCTGCCAATGGGGTACGCATGGCGCACTCTCCCACTTGCATGTAGAAACGGGGTATCCGCTATCCACGAGGGAGGGGCCGATGGCCACAATGGAGGTTCGCGTCGACCATGCACCAGGAAGCGTCGCCATTCTAACTTTGAACCGGCCGCCGGTAAATGCGCTCAATTCTGCGTCCCTAGAGGTTATTGGCGGCGCGTTGGCGGCCCTTGAGCCTGACCCCGACGTGCGTGCAGTGGTGCTCACTGGTGGCGGGACGGCGTTTTCAGCCGGCATGGACCTTAAAGAGGTTCAGGCATTCACCGTGGATGACCAGACGGCTACCGTTAAGGCATTGAGCCGGTTACTTACGCGGCTATACGGTTTCCCGAAGCCGGTGATCGCGGCGGTCAACGGGCATGCCATCGCCGGCGGTTTGCTTCTGCTGCTGGCCACGGATTACAGAGTTGCCAGCACTGGCGCGGCTATCGGAATGGCCGAGGTGCGCGTGGGAGTGCGATTTCCCTTGGCCGCACTGTCCATTGTGAGAGGCGAGCTGTCGCCACCAATGCAGCGGCGGCTCTTGCTAAGCGGTAAGACCATTACCGCCGACGCCGCCCAGCAGTCGGACATCGTCGACGAAGTTGTGGATGTGGCTGGGCTGATGGATCGGGCAGTGGCAGCAGCAGCCGATTTGGCAACAATCCCGCCAAAGACGTTCGCCGCCGTCAAGAGCCAACTCCGTTCGGAGACCCTTTCTTACATGGAAGATGTCACTGTCCGGGATGCGGATCCAATGCTGCAGGGCTGGTTTACCGACGAGACCAAGGCTGCGGCGCAGGCGATAATCCAATCGCGAGCGAAGTAAATCGGGAGCTGCCAGTAGCGTTCGGCGGAAGGAAAGGGATGCCAATGTCAAACAATCTACTAGTAGATGAAATCGGCAAAGCGATGTTTGTAATTTGTTCTGTCCGTGGTTTGTGAACCATCGAAACTGCTTGCCTCCAATGCTGGTGAATCATTGGGACGCGGTGTAGGAAGGGCCTTCATCAAATCGGCGTCCGTTTCGTCGTCGTTTGACAACAATCTACATCCAGGGTCCGCATGTCACGTTGGTTGATCTTTCCCGCTTGGTTTCTTGCCATTGCAGCCACGGCGGCGTTCTGGTGGTGGCAGGGGCGACCCATTGCCGTGCCCGACGCCCCGTCAAAGATTATCCCTTGTGTGTCTTTCGCGCCCCATCGCGGCAGCCAATCGGCTATGGATCCCGAACTGATCATTCCCGCAGCGCAGATTGAGGAGGACCTAAAACTACTTTCGCACCATACCCGCTGTGTGCGGACATATGGCGTCGGGCAGGGGCTCGACCGAGTTCCGGAGATCGCCGAGCGGTTTGGGATTAAGGTCATGCTTGGCGCTTGGTTGAGCCCAAATGATGCTGACAACGCTCGGCAAATGGAAGTTGCCCTAGATTTGGCTAATCGGTTTCCGGAAACAGTTACGGCTCTGATTGTTGGAAATGAGGTGCTGCTGCGTGGTGATTTGCCGGAACACAAGCTGGTGGAGCATCTGCGAAAAGCGCGTGAGTCGGTGTTGATGCCGGTCACCTATGCCGATGTTACGGATTTTTGGTTTCGGCATCGGTCATTGGCCGATGACGTCGATTTCGTCACAATCCATATCTTGCCCTATTGGGATGACGATCCGGTCGGCGTGGACGAGACAATGGCTCGTGCACGAACCCTGTGGAAAGAGGCGAGGGAAGTGTTCCCGAACACCCCGCTGTTTGTCGGCGAGGCCGGATGGCCCAGTGCGGGCCGTATGCGCGGAGAAGCGTTGCCGAGCCGGGTCAATCAGGCGCAGTTTGTTCGCGAACTTCTCGAGCTCGCTAAGTCGGAAAATATGGACCTCAATCTTATCGAGGCCTTCGATCAACCTTGGAAGCGGGTGAATGAAGGAACGGTAGGCGGGTATTGGGGACTGTTTTCGGAGTCGCGCGAGGAGAAATGGCCGCTGACAGGACCCGTCAGTAACG
>CAKZLS010000379.1 GCA_937127205.1 uncultured Rhodospirillales bacterium | reverse complement strand
TCCTTTACACCGCGGAATTGGAACAAGATCTCACACTGCGCAATGACGCGCGGGAAATCACGGATCTCGTCGAGCTGTCGAACGGGCATCTCTTGACGCGAGGCACATTCTACAAGAACAGAAAGTCCGGGCCGGCCTTGCGGATGTGGAGCGCCGCCGGTGAGGCCATTGGCGATTTGGCGGGATCCGACGCCGAGCTTTCTTATGTGGCGCAAACCCCCTCCGGGCGCATTTTGGCGTTCGATGTGTCCGGTCAGGTGTGGTTGTGGCGCGCCGACGGACAACTGGAGGGAAAGCAGAAAGGAGCCAAGACTGAGAAACTCTTTCGCGTGTTCCCACTCGCCGGCGGCCGCTACGTGACCTTGGGTGACAAAAACCTCCTTCAGCTTTGGAGCGCCGAAGGAACACCGGACAGAGTACTTGTCGAGGAAGCGCCGAGAGGGCCGCAGCAGATAATCTCTCTGAGCGATGGACGATTCTTGACGCTAAGTATGCCCTCGGCCCTCCAAATCTGGGAGGAAGACGGCGAATTGGGGCCTGCTATCGCACTGGAAAGAGCGAATTCAGTTGTAACCGCCGTACCTCTGACGAACGGAAAGATACTGCTCAATCTGAGTGGCGGAACGATCGTTATCGTCAATTCCGACGGGTCGTTGCGCGAAATGCCATTCCCGACGGGACCGGACGGACGGTATCATCATCACAAAATCATCAAACTTTCGGACGGCCGCCTTCTCGTGTCGACGTCGGAGAAAGGAACGTACGTCTGGAGCGCCGACGGCGAACCCGGCCCGCGGATCCTCGATGAGACCATATCCGGCGCACGGCTGTTATCCGATGGCACCTTCCTCGTCTGGCCCATAAACCAGTATGACTTGCAGATCGTCGGCGAAGACGGCGCGCGCGGCCCCGTATTACGCGGTCATACATGGGATCTTCTCAAGGCATTTCAGTTGGCCGACGGGCGAATCCTCAGCTGGGCGAAAGACTCGACCATTCGCGTTTGGCCGGGATCCGTGGATCAAGCCGTCGCATGGGCAGATGACGTCATCGAGCGGCTCCAGCCGCTGACCCTTGCCGAGCGCTGCCAGCACTATCTGGAATCACCGTCCACATGCGACGAAGCCGATAAAAAATGAGTATTTTCTACTGTGCATGGGGTTGATATCGACTTTTTGATTGGGCCCCCCCCCTCCCCCCGGGCATCACCACCGATCACCGGTGAACGAGATGTTAAGGATGGCGGGGTACTCTGTGCTGCCAAGGGTACGCGTTCCGGAACTGACCAGGGCGGACAGATGATCGGTTGGGCATTCAAACAGGTTCTCGTGTTGTCGATGGTGATCGGCATCGCCTACTACGCGTTCAGTCAGCGCGAGGTCTGGGTCCCGGCGCTGACCGAGGCCGCGTCGCAAACGCAGCGATCGGAACAGACCGCCCGAAGGGCGCCGCAGCCAAGCCGAACGATCGTGCTTCGCGCCGACCGCCAAGGTCACTTTTGGATCAGGGGCCGGGTCAATCAGGCCGATGTCCATTTCATGATCGACACCGGCGCTACCGGGATCGCGCTCAACCAGCAGGACGCGGCTAGCGCTGGCATTCATCTCCACGACCGTGACTTCACGCTCAGGAACCGTACCGCCAACGGCATCGCCCGCGCCGCGCCGGTGGAGATCCGCACCCTCGAAGTGGGGCCCATTACCGTGCGCGGCGTCTCCGCCCACGTTATGGAGGGACCGATGAGCGGGATCGCTCTGCTCGGCATGAGTTTCCTCCGCCGACTCGACAGTTTCGAACTGCGCGGAGACACGCTTACCCTGCGTTGGTAGAATGGCGCCACGAATGCTTGTCATTGGTTGGGTGGCGCCGGGAACATGCCCAAAGTTCGGATTGTGGCTGACTATTGCTCGACGGGGTATCAACTCCTCGATGACAATGCGCGCGCCGAGGGCGAGCTTCGGATCAGCGATACGCTGCGCTCCCGACTGACCGACTGGAACGACCGTTACGAGGACAATTGTCACCCCCGGGATTACGAAGACATCACCGGCACGACATTCGATTTCGTCGCCTTCGCCAAGGAGGGGTTGGAGATCGCCCGGGCGGTAAAACGGGAGCTTCCCGGCTGGACGGTGGTGTATTGGGACGAAAGCCTGGATTGGTTTCTCGCCCGCGACCCGCGCAACTACGACCCGGCGCGCTCCGAATACGAAGTCACCCTCAAAGACGCACTGGCGGTCAATCCCCGCGCCAAATCCTAAATTACGCCCGCTTCGAGCCCGGCGGCCATCAGCATCCCGAGCTCGCCGCATTCTTCGACGAAATCTTGGCGCCATTCCCCCCGGCAGATCAGCGGGTCGCGGACTGCTTTCCAGCGCAACCCGGTGACGATGGTTTCCACCGCGCGGCGCGTGCCGGTGCCGTCGTGGCCCGCGCGCACGTAGAGAACGTAAGGCAGGCCCTGGGTCTTCTCCAGGCACGGATAATAGATCCGGTCGAAGAAGTCCTTCAGAGCGCCGCTCATGTAACCGAGGTTCTCGGTGGTTCCGAGAATGATCGCCTGGGCGGCCAGCACGTCTTTGGGCTGAGTCTCGAACGGGGTGAGGGCGGTGACCTCGACGTTGTCGATTTCCGGCGATCGCGCACCCGCCGCCGCGGCATCCAGCAACGCGCGGGTATTGGGCGACGGCGCGTGGGCGACGATGAGGAGTCGTTTCTGCGTCATGGTGGTTCTATGTATTTCTAATAAACGACAGTACACCAAATGCCGCGCATGCTCGACAAGGCCTGCGGCCGACAATTTCAAGATAGGGGAAAGTCAGAGCCGATGATCGACCTGTACACCTGGATGACGCCCAACGGCCGAAAGGCTTCCATCATGCTGGAGGAGATCGGCCTGCCCTATACCGTGCACCCCATCGACATTACCGAGGGCGCGCAACACCATCTGGATTTCCTCAAGATCAGTCCCAACAACCGCATTCCGGCCATCGTCGACCACGACACCGGCATAACCATGATGGAATCCGGCGCGATCCTTCTCTACCTGGCCGACAAGACCGGCATGCTGCTGCCGAGCGAAAAGAAGGCTCGCTGGAAGGCGATCGAGTGGCTGATGTGGCAGATGGGCGGTATCGGTCCCATGCTGGGTCAGGCGCATCACTTCCTCCAATTCAACCAGGGTAAGAGCGAGTATGCCGAGGAGCGCTACGCAACCGAGGCCGAGCGTCTCTACGGCGTGCTCGACCGGCGTCTGGCGGACGTCGAGTATTTGGCCGGGGGGTATTCCGTCGCCGATATCGCCACCTGGCCATGGATTTCCCGGTTCGAGTGGCAACGCATCCACATGGACGTCTATCCGAACGTCAAATGCTGGTATGTATCCATGGCCGAGCGCCCGGCGGTGCTGCGCGGGTATCATGTGCCTGAGAAAGCCAGCGATATTCCGATGCCGTAGTCCCGCCGGTTCTAGCCGCCGGGCCGGAACCGGATTTCGCTGCCTTTCGCGGCGCGGACCACGTCGAAGCCCACCGGCACCATCCGCTTGACCTCGTCGACGTGGCTGATGATGCCCACCGACCGAGCGCTGCCGCTGAGCTCCACGAGGGTTTCCAGGGCCTTGTCCAGGGCCTCTTCGTCCAGGTGCCCGAACCCTTCGTCGATGAAAATGGCGTCCAGACGGATGCCCCCGGCCTCGGCTTGCACCACGTCCGAAAGACCGAGCGCCAGCGACAGCGCCGCAAGAAAGCTTTCGCCGCCCGACAAGGTTGCCGCGTCGCGTTCCTGGTCCGTGTAGGTATCGAAAACTGCGATATCCAGACCGGTGGTTCTTTGGCCGCTCGATGGACCGTGCTTGCGGCGCAACGTATAGCGCTCCCGGCTCATCCGCCGGAACCGCATGTTGGCATGGCGGAGCACGTCCTCGAAATAGGTTTGCAGAACGTAGTCCACCAGCGCGATCCGCTTGACGTTCGGCCCGCGCCCATCCGCCACGTCGCTGAGCAGCGCCGCTACGCGCAACGCCGTATCCAGGCGGTCAGATTCCACCGCCTTTTCGGCGTATCTTTGCCGCGCGTCCAGGAGATGCTTTTGTTCGCTTTCCTGTGTGGTTTTGCGGGCGAGGGCATTCTCCAGGGCCGCTTTCGCCTCGGCGCGCACTTTGTCGAGTGCCGTCATATCCGGCCGCTCCTTGCCGTCCACCGAGGCTTGCGCGCGCGCAAGCCGATCCTCCGCCGCGGCTTTGTCTCGACGATAGGCCTCGATTTCCGAGCGTAGAGCGGCCATCTCGTCTTCACCGCGCCGGGCGGTCCTAAACCGGGCTTCGCTGTCGAAACCACACCGCCTCAGAGTTTCTTCGAACACCGCCCGCTCTCGATCGGCCCGTGCACGATCCTTCCCTTCGGTTGCCTCGGCGGCCTTAACCAGGGCCAGTTGTGTCTCATGCTTCGCAGACGCCTCCTGCCGCGCTGTACGTGCCTTTTCGTGCGCAGCAAGCGCCTCGCCGAGATCGGCTTCCGCCCTTTCGAGC
>CAKZLS010000378.1 GCA_937127205.1 uncultured Rhodospirillales bacterium | reverse complement strand
GCGCGCCCTCCTGCCGAGGGAGCGGGAAACGCGATCGGATGGGTACCATATGTTTGATCTAAACCACTTGGAGTGACGGACCATGAGCGGCTGGGGCTGCCCCAACGAATTGAAAGGCACGTGTTTGCGGGTAGAGGGGCGCGAATGCGACCCGGGCATGAAGGGGTGTATTCTGTTTGGACGGTTTGTGTTCAGCACGCCCGAGAAGAACACCTCTCGCCATACCCGCGCCGAGACCGAACCGAGAAATCCATCGTCGGGGTCTCCGCCGGCTGCCACATCATCCGACACCTCTGGTGACGAATAGTGCGAGAAAGATCCGCACCCACAGTCGACGAACGGTCACAAGGGCAAACGCATTCGATCCTGGCCACGATGCCGAGCTTGACAAACCGCTAGCGAAAACACGCTTGCGCTAACCGAGAAACTTGCGATTGTACGACCTTGTTGTGGTAGACATTGCCGTTTTCCGGCGGAATCCATAAGAATGTAACGTCTGCTGGTCCAGAAGGAGGTTTCCGATGAAGTTCATCAGGTTCCCGTTCGTGGCGGCTATCGTGATCATGCTAGCGAGTTGCGCGTCCCAGGAAGCAAGGGACACCGAGGACATGCTGGCGGCGGCGGGTTTTCAAGTTAAGTATGCGCAAACCCCGGAACAGATTGCCAATCTCAAGGAACTGACCCAGCGGAAACTCGTCGTACACCCCGAGGATGGCGGTGCTCGCTATGTCTACGCCGACGCCGCCGGATGCAAATGCGTCTACGCGGGCGACGAAAAGGCGTACCAGGCGTACGAGAAAATGGTCGTCAAGGAGAGGGTCGCCGAGCAACAAGAGATGGCCGCGGAAATGAACGAGGACGCTGCCATGAATTGGGGTGCTTGGGGCTCATGGGAACCATATCCGTGGTATTGAGGGCGGGAAAGCCACCGCGAGGCGCGGCCGTTACGTCTGATGTCGAGAATCGGTGCGGCTTTCGAATGCCGGTTCTCGCCGGCGCGGACACCGGTTATGGTCTCGAACGACCCTGTTGAACCCTCAAGAGCGAGTCATTTCACCCTATGCACCTGATCGTCGCCGTTATCATCGCGTTGGGCGTGGGCGCGTTCGCCCGGATGGCCCGGGACCGTTCGTTCCTTCTCTGGGCCGGAATCACTTTTGTGATTCTGTTCGTCTCCGAACTGGTTATCCGCAGCATCCTCGTGCTGCTGCTGACGGGTATCACCGACACCACCGCGCTGACCATCATCATCTACATCAGCTTCGGCGCGATGGTCATGCTCTGCGCCGCCATACTTCCAAATGCGCCCTCTAAAACAGAGGGATGAGACCGGCCGCTACTGGCGGATGGCCTCCACGGAGAGCGTGAGTTCCACGGTCGTCGCCGCTGGGCCGAGATCGTAGTCGATATCGAAATCGGACAGTGTCAGGGTGGTGGTGCCATGAAAGCCGACGCGGTATCCGCCCCACGGGTCCGGACCGTGGCCGATCTCTTCCACCGCGATTTCGACCGGCTTGGTGACGCCATTGAGCGTAAGATTGCCGGCAATGACCCCGGTGGTCTCGCCTTCGGGGTCTACCTTGGTGCTGACGAATGTGGCCTTGGGATGCGCGTCCGAGTTCAAGAAGTCCTTGCCGCGTAAGTGCTTATCCCGCTCGGCATGGTTGGTGTCCACGCTGGCGGTCTCGATTTCCACGGTCACCGAGGAGTTCGCGGGTTTTTCCCGGTCCAGCAGAATATTGCCGCCGAACTCGTTGAACCGTCCGTAGAGCCAGCTATACCCCAGGTGCTTGATGCGGAACTGGATGAAGATGTGCTGGCCTTCGGTGTCGAAGTTGAAGATTTCTTCTTCGGCCTTCGCCGCGGGCGCCGCTCCGGCGGCCGTCAACATGAAAACAACGGCGGCGCAGAGCGACAGGATCCACGGGGAGCGGCCGGCATTGGCTCTGATGGTCATGGTACTCTCCTTTTATTGATCTGAGCGGGAAAGGGGCGTGTCGGTTCGGGTGCGGTGGGCGCGTCTCATACCGAGCATGCGTAAGAGGGTAGCATCGCGGTCGACGAAATGGTGTTTGAATGCGGCCAAGGCATGCAGGCCGGCCACGCCGATGAGGGCCACGGCCAGCCAGTAGTGCACGTCACCGGCCACGTCCGCCTGGCCCGGAAGTCCGTGAATGGTCGCCGGAACCGCGAACAAATCGAACACGATAATCGGGGCGCCTTTGGCCGTGGACATCAAATAGCCCGCGGCGGCAATGGCCAGCACACCGAAAATAAGCACGAGGTGAACCAGGTGCGCGACACGGTTCTCCCAGCGCTTCGTGCCCGGTTCGGGCTTCGGCACGCCGCCGACCCACCGCCACGCTATGCGGGCCATCACCAGAAAAACCACAACAATACCCACGGACCTGTGCAACGCCGGAGCGCGATTGTACCAGGGATCGTAATAGCCAAGATCCACCATCCAAAGCCCTGACACAAACAGCCCAATGACCGCGACCGCCACCAGCCAGTGCAGCAGTATGGAGATTGTGCCGTAGCTGGTGGATGTATTCCGCAGGATCATGCGGCTTGCCCTCGCATCTTTCAGATTGCGATCAAGATGCATCGAATATAGGACGCTAAGCCGCGCGGCAATCGGGAAAATGACGCCCGCAGAGCGTCACGCTTTAGTGAAGAGGGCTGGGAATTGAGACACAGAGGCGGCGGTGCCGATGGGTGCTATGGTCAACAACAAGCCGCGTGACGCAATAGGAATGGTGCCGGATGACGGATTCGAACCGCCGACCTACTGATTACAAATCAGCCGCTCTACCAGCTGAGCTAATCCGGCGACCTTGATGGCATCATTGATAGCGCGGTGCCGGGCCGTGGGCAAGGCTATCGCGGACTATCGAGCGTCAGAGGCCGCCAACGGATCGCGGGAACCCTGAGCAACGGGAAAGAGGCGACCGAAAGGGTCCGGTCCCGCAGGGTCAAGGGACCGCTTATGCCCCGGACACCGGTTTCCGACGGTTGCGAGAGGACCCGGATCGCAAGCTTCGCACTGGCGGCTCCGAGGCCGGCTGCCCTGAAAAGCCCGCGCCGATCCAATGCGTCGATGGTTTCCGGCAAGCCTTCGGCGCGGGCATTGAACGTGCCCATGGGCTGTCCGGCGCCGTCGAGGGCCATCGTGCCAACGCCTGTTATGCGAAGGGGGCCATAGCGGACATCGAGCGCGGTCACCTCAACAACGCCGCCTGTGTCCCGCCACGCGAACAGCCCGTCCGGCCACGGCCGCGCGTGAAGATCGCCGATCACATCGGCATCCAGGGTCAAGCGGCTCACATCCTCACCAAGCGGAAGCCGCAACCGCGCCGGCAGCCGCAGATCCGAAGCTTGCACCGAGAGGTCGTACCCGCCGCCCGTGTCGGGTCCGGCCGCGTCCGAGTGACGTTGAAGCGCAACATCGATGCGGCTGGCGGCGATCACGTCTTGGTTCTGGTTGCCGGCCAGGATCAGGTCCTCGGCGGTAAGGGTGCGCACCGGCAGCGTGCGGTCGGCCGTGATCGATGCGCTCACCGTTTTCGCCGTCCCCGAGTAGATGCGGGTACCGCCCGGGTCCGGCATGCCAACCACCTGTTCGCCGTCGGCGCGAAGG
>CAKZLS010000377.1 GCA_937127205.1 uncultured Rhodospirillales bacterium | reverse complement strand
TCATGGGCGGATCCGAGAACACGTCGCCCACCCGGACCGACGCCGGCTGGTGATAGACGTCCAGCGTGGGGCCCACCTGCAGGACCTCGCCTTCGAACATCACCACCGTGCTGCCTTGAAGCATAAGCGCTTCCAGCGGTTCGGTGGTGGCATAGACGACGACCGCGTCGCGGCCGCTGAAGATGGATTGCAGTTCGCCGCGCAGTTCCTCGCGGAGCTTGTAGTCGAGATTGATCAGCGGCTCGTCGAGCAGAAGCAGGTCCGCTTCCTTGACCAGCGCCCGGGCCAGCGCGGTCCGCTGTTGCTGTCCGCCTGAAAGCTCGCCCGGCAGGCGCTTGAGCAGAGCGGTAATGCGAAGCGTTTCCGCGGTCTCGCGAACCTTGCGGTCGATGTCGCGTTTGTCGAGACCCGCGCGCCGGAGCGGCGCCGCGATGTTCTCGTAGACGGTGAACGAGGGGTAGTTGATGAACTGTTGATAGACCATGGCGACGTTGCGCCGGCGCACGGGCATGTTGGTGACATCCTGGCCATCCATCACAACCCGTCCGCCACTCGGCCGGTCGAGCCCGGCCATCAGCCGGATTAACGTAGTTTTACCCGCCAGCGTCCGGCCCAGCAGAACCACCGGCGCGCCCGGATCCAATTCAAGACTAACGTCGCGAATGTGGTTTTCCCTGCCAACCGTCTTGCTTATGTTTTCAAGGATCAGGCGGGACATCGCGAGGGGCCCCCACCGACTTTGCAACCAACCACCAACACGCCGAACCGGCGATCGTCAGCCAACAACTCCAATTCCTCCCAGGTCTCGGTCTTTATGCTTATGTGCTGCCTTTACCGGCGCCGAGACTGTCAGGATAGGACGATGGCGATTAGGACGCAATCTTGCCTTTGCTCTTCGAACCTAAATCGCCTCCATCTCAATTCATCCGGCCATGATGCAGGATGGTATGAAGTCTAGCGCCGCTGGGGCTTGCCGCTATCAAACCTCCCCCGACGAACGGTCGTGGTTAGGCAGCCGAGCGGGAGAGATGCTCGCCGAGGCGCAGGCCCCAGGCATAGATGGTCAGGGCGGGATTGACCCGGCTGGTGCGGGCAAGAATGCTGCCGTCTCCCACATAGAGATTGGTCATGCCGTGCACCTTGCCGGCGGCGTCGACCACGCTGGTTTGCGGGTCGTTGCCGGTAACCAGCGTTCCGATGGCATGCGCGGTCCCGGCAAGACCGGAGTATTCCTTGGCGCCCACCAGCCCGGCGCGCAGCAGCCGGCCGAGGAAGTGGTGGATGAGGGCGTGGTGTTCGTCGCGCGAGGCCTGGATGCGGTCGAGGTCGTAGTCCAATTTCGGCGGACCGTCGCCGCCGGCGGAAACCACCCGGTTATCGGCGCTCGAGCCGTCCTCGGTGGTTGCGCAGAAGCCGATGGCGCGGCCGCCGATGGCGTCGGAAGCGAATTGGGGCACCGCCGCCGGAAGCTGGGCGGCGATCATTTCTCCGTCCATCCATCCGAGGCACTGGATGGTGCTGTGGGGGAAGGCGTCGTTGTACAAGATCGCCGTCTTGCGCAATACGTCGTGGCGCTTGAACAGCCCAACCCCGAGGATGGCGGAATTGATATGCAGCTTGAAGTTTGCGCCTACCACATTGGCGCTCGGCAGTTGTTCGTTCAGGCCCGTGGCTGTCAGGTGGTCCTGCAACAGTCGCGGCGATGACATGGCGCCGGCCGCCAGGATGACCACCGAGGCTAAATGGGACCAGCCGTCGGAACAGCGCACGCCGGTAATGGTGTCCGGCGCCCCGTCGGCATAAACGAAGCCGGTGACGATCCGGTCGTTGAGCAGCGTAAAGTTGGGGTCGTCGCGGATCAGATCGATCAAGTTCCATTCGGCGTCGGACTTGTAGCCGCAGGCCGATGCAAACCCGTCGAAGTGTTTGGCTTCTTGGGGATCGTTGAGGATTTCCTTCTTAAGCCCAAGGGGCAGAGGTTCCGACCGCCACGCCGGTTCGTGCTCGATGATGTTGTCGATCAGCGCCTGCAACTCGGGTTCGTTGTCGAATTGATTGACGTGGAGAAGTTCCTCGGCTTCGTCATAATAGGGCGCCAGTTCGTCGTAGCCGAACGGCCAGGCGAGACACTGGTGTTCCGCGTCGGCCTCGAATTCGTGGGGCGAAAACCGCAGCAGTGCCGCGCCGTACCATTTGGTCTTGCCGCCGACGTTGTAGAATTCGCCGGGCACGAACTCCTTGTTGTGGCCGTCGACCCAAGGCTCCTGGTTCTTGAACCGTCCCGACTGGAACACCGTTTTAACGTCGAGTGTGCTGCCGTCGCGCGGCAGGAAGCCGCCCTTTTCCAGCATCAGCACCCGCTTTCCCGCCTTGACCAGTCGATAGGCCGCGGCCGAACCGCCGGCGCCGCTGCCGATAATGATGACGTCGGGATCGTTTGCCACGGTGTGCCTCCTTTCCAGTCGGGAAAACCCTCAGCCGCCAGTGGCGAAGCCGGGGTAGCAGGTCATGCCGCCGTCCACGAACAGGGTGATGCCGTTGATGTAATCGGCCATGTCGGAGGCCATGAAGATCGCCACGTTGGCGATGTCCTCGGGCTCGCCGATGCGGCGGTAAGGGATCAAATTCATCAAGCTGGCATATGCCTCCGGCGTGCTCCAGGCATCTGTGTTGATGGGGGTGCGAATAGCGCCCGGACCGATGGCGTTGACGCGGATATGATGCGGCGCCAACTCCTGCGCCAGGCTCTTCATCATCATATGAATGCCACCCTTGGACGAGGCATAGTTCACGTGTCCGGCCCACGGGATCACCTCGTGAACCGAGCTCATGCAGATGATCTTGCCGGCGGCACAGGAAACCTCCTTGTTAACGCCGCGACGCAGGAACTCCTTGACCGCCTCGCGGACGCACAGAAACTGGCCGGTGAGATTGATGTTGATCACCGTGTTCCATTGTTCGATGGTCATGTCCGTCAGCGCCGCGTCCCGCTGCAATCCGGCGTTGGACACGAGGATGTCAAGCGTGCCGAAGGTCTCGATGGCCTGCTTGAACATGGCCTGGACTTCGGCTTCCTTGGACACGTCGGCCTGGATGGCGAGCCCCTTGGTGCCCTCGGCCCCGATCGCCTCGACCACCTTCTGGGCGGCCTCGGGGTTGGTCACATAGTTGACGACGACGTCGGCGCCGGCCCGCGCAAGGCCGATGGCAACCGCCTCGCCGATCCCCGAATTGGCACCGGTCACCAGCGCTTTTTGCCCCTTGAGCAGTTTCGGACAAGCCTTGTAGTCGGGCATGTCGCAATTGAATTGGCTTGGATCCGTCATTGATTTCCCTTCCGCCGTGTTGTGTTCGTCCGTAGCCGTTTTGCTTCTGACAACCGTTCGGGCTGTTCGTACCTCATTCGAAACCGAGTGCGGTCCGAATGGCTTCCGGAGTCGCCGGCACGGCATCAAGATCGAACAGCGCCGAATCCACCCTCAGCGTAAAATCTTGTCCGGGCTGCAAGTCAATGACCGGACCATGCACTTCCATTTCGATGTAGGGGTAAAGCGACGAATTGAAGATCTCGAGGACGCATCCGTGACCATAAGGTTGGGGGTGATACGTCGGCACCGTCTTGCGGTACCCAACCGGTCCCCTGCCAGCCGGCTCAAACACCGCGAGAATTCGACCCTCTTCCGCATCGACGCCGTACTTGAACTTAACCGCCTCCTTGCACGAAATGACGGCGATATCGTCGACGAAACGCACCACATCGTCGCGAACGGATGCCGATTCACCTTCGTTGTCGAAGGTCTTTACACCTTGCGGAAAAACGGAGGTCGAAGACGTTGGCATGAACACGGTCGCTGGGCGCAGCATCATGTCCACATCCCATGGCGCCCAGCGCACCGGCTGGCCCGAGGTGTTGGTCAGCCGGCTGGCGACGGTCCATGTATCCGCGTTGGCTCCCACGCTGACGGTCCGTTCAATCTGTACCCCTGTTTCCCGGCACACCGGGCTGATCATGGTTACTGCGCTGGTCACCGGGTCCACCGACATCTCGTAGGTACCGCTATCCAGGTCGAGAAACGGATCGCTGTCGGTCCACCGTCCCTGGGGCGCGAGCCACGTCTTGTCTCCTCCCCACAAGAGAAAGCCGAACTGCTGTTTCGCCCGATGAATATCGGCGACGGACGCGATGTCCAGGACACGCCCCTGACAGTCCGGATTGACGAAAGAAAGTTCCTGACCTTTCCACAGCACGCCCATGATCCGCCCGCCCACCTGCGGGACGACCACAAGGGTCAACGATCCATGCTCGATCCAGTGAGCGTCCCAGCCGCGGAACTCTCTCTCGAGGATCAACGGAAGCTCGGTAATTCCCTTGATTTTCTCGGTCATGATGGGGCGTCTGCGGCCGGATTGGTTTGGGTGTTGGATGGCGGCGGTTGAACGCCGTCATGCCGCTTTATGAATTTCGTCGCCATGGCGAGACGCTGCAGGTCGGCCTTCTCGATAAAATAGACGGTCGACGCCTCACGCGCGCTAACGCGGTCCGTTTTGGGACCATCGTCGCCATTGAGGGGCACGCCAAAAGTGTCGCCAGGACCGAGGACGCGCGACTGGATGGTTGCGCCTTCGCCGGTGCTTGCGGTTTCGCTGTCGAAGGCGCCGGAGGTCACCACATAGAGCCCGCCGGGATCCACGCCCGGTTCGACCACCAGGTCGCCCGGCAGAAATTGGATGTAGCGGCTGGCGGCCTGGATCGGGCGGATTTCGGCGATACTGCGGCTGATCATCAGGTCGAGGGTCCAGTCCATGGCCACCCGGATCTTGGTCCTGAAACTGGGCAGGAGGCTGAGGTAAAACAACCGCCAAGCCGCCCAGGCGAAAAAGCCGGTGAACTTGACGCCGAGAATATCGGCGACCCCGGTGCGCCCCCCGAGCGACGCCATCGTCCCGAGCGACTGATACTTGAACGGCTTCGGTGCCCCGCCCTTCAGGTGCGCGAGAACGTTCTGGGCCAATACTTTGGCCTCGCGGAACGCAAACTGCGCCAGCGGCGGCGCATAGCTGACATTGGGATCGTTCGGGTCGCCGAGCGGGATGCGGGCGTTGTCACCCAGCGCCCAGACGTCGTCCACCCCCTGAACCCTCATGCATTGGTCGACGACGATCTTGCCCCGTTCCAATGGAACATTGAGCGAGCGCGTCAGCGGCGATGGCGCATTGCCAATGGCGGCGATGATGGTTTCCGCCTCGATGGTATCGCCACCGTCGGTCACGACCCCGGTCATGGTGGCGCTGCTGACGCCGGTCTTCAGCATGATCTCGATCCCGCGGCGTCGCAGCTTGTCGGCGGCGTATCCGGCAAGGCGCTCAGGCAACTCGGGCATGATTCGGGGATCGTGCTGAATCAACACGATCCGGACCTCTTCGGCCCGGATATTGCGGTAATATTTCAGCGAATTGCGGATCAGGTCCTGGACCTCGCCGATGGCCTCGACACCGGTAAAACCGCCGCCCACGGCGACGACGGTGAGCAGGCGCGACTTGCGCACGGGGTCGGCCTCGCCGTCCGCCGCTTCCAGGCATTGCAGGACATGGTTGCGGATGCGGAAGGCATCCATGACGTCCTTCAGGATAAATGCACGGTCGGAAAGACCGGGTGTTCGGCTGAGGTCGACCACCTGGCCCAGGGCGATCACCAGTTGGTCGTAGGCAACGGTGGTGATCTCAAGGCCGTTTCCCGCGGTTACGTGAACGGTCTTGGCGGCGAAGTCGACCTTGCGGATTTCCGCCACCCGAACGTTGACCCGGGGCAAGAATGCGCGCAGCGGGCTCACCGAATCGGCGGGCTGGATACTGCCGCCGGCCACTTCGGAAAGCAGGGGCTGGAAAACGAAAAAGTTGTTGCGGCTGATCAGCTCGATTTCGACGTCGTCTCCGGCGCGCGCTTGCAGTTGCTTCGCCGCGAAGACGCCGCCAAATCCACCACCCAGAATAACAATTCGGCGCGACGTCTTATTGTTCATCGGTTCACATCATCGCGGCAAACAGGTGAAAGAACCACACTCCGAGCCTGCACGAGCAATCCTCCCGAACGAAATTCACAAAACACACTCATCACAAAGGGGTCAATCCTTTTCGGAGGTCAGGGGAGGGTTAGCGCCCATTCGTGCCGCTATAACCAAGGTCTTTGCCAGGGTGCAACGGAAACGCATAAGCTGATGATCATTCCGCACGCGGTCAACCGGAGAACGGATACAGCCAGTTGAACCATGAATAGGCCCGGATGCCGATCCTGCGCAGGATGACGAACCCGCTCTTGGGGTTCGTGTAAATAGCCGCCCGGCCTTGCGTGCCGATAGGGAACTTCGCCTGATCTTCATCGTCGATCTGGATCGCGACCGCGAATTGTCCCTGCGGCGCGTCGGGCGCGACCGGTTGGAAATCGGGCAGCTTGCCGCTCGGTATCAGCTGCCCCGCGCCGCTTCCCTGCCAGATCGTCTGCACCGTGCCGGAAAAGATCTGTCCGGGGTACAGGTCGATCGCCATTTCCACCGGTTGTTGCGGCTTAACGTACTTCAGGTTTTCTTGATAGAACGTGGCAAGCACATAGCGATCCGCGTCGGCAATGAACGTGGCGATCGCGCCGAAACGAACAATGCCGGCAACCATTCCCGGGCGCACCTGAAGGTTGATGATGTATCCGTCCTCCGGCGCCACCATGGTCGTGTTGGCAAGGTAAAACCGCGCCTGAGCGAGCTTGGCCTCCACGGCGGCGACCGTCGTATTAACGCCGCCGATGTTCGACCCATACTTGAGCCTTGCGAGTTCGGCCGAGGCTTCGGCGCCCACGAGTTCGGCTTGAGCTTCGCGGACGCGTTGCCGGCGGTTGTCGACCTGAACCTGGGCCACCGACTGGCCCGCCCGCTTGAAGTCCGCGAGGTCCGTCCGGGCGAGGCCGAGTGCGGCCCTGGCCTTGACCACATTGGCCTCGGCGACATCGAGAGAGGCCTTGAGCTCGAGAACGTTTTGCCTGGCCCCGGCGAGTTCGGCTTCGAGCTGCTTCACTCTTTGTTCGTAAAGCTCGCTGTCGAACTTGAACAGCGGCTGCCCTTTCTTGACGGGCGTGTTCGCCTCGACCAAAACCGCGGACACCAGCGTCGGCTCGGGCAGGCGCGGGGTCAGCTGTATGGTGTGCTGGATGACTTTGGCATCCGTCGAATACGGAGCGACAAAGCGCAACCCAATCAGAAAGATGAGAAGCAAATGGAGTCCGAAGAAGAGCGAGACCACGCCCCATGCAATGCTGAACTTCAGCCATTTGAACTTGAAGAAAACGAGCCAAACCACAAGGACAAAGCCTAAGAGCAAAACAATCGCGGCAATCATCGCGTGGTACTCTCAGAAGTGGTGCCGTGTGCGGGTTTTTCTTTCGCCTTAGGGCGCGGAGGTGCCTCTTTGTCCGAAAGCCGATCCATCTCGACTTCGATGGCCTCCGCCTCCTGGCGCGGGAATCGACGGATATCGATGACATCCGTCGGCTTGAATGCCCAGATGAGGGCCTGGACCCACGGGTAGATGGTCGGTAGCAACCCGGCCCAGCCGAGCAGCTTGACCGCTTCGGCCTCCGGATGTTTCCTTGCCAACGCGATCCGGCCGGGCAGACCCGCAAGCCAAACAGCAAAGGCAACGGCGAACAGGACCAACAGAGCCGCGGACAGGAACGTCGCGTAGTCCCAGAAACCGAGTTCGAACCCGAGCAATTGAGTCATTTGAGCAATATTCCCCACCCCAACCTCTACATTCGGGACACAGATAGCTTAATAGCCGTGGCCCGCAAACCATGAACTTTACGAACATGTCACAGCGAATTGCCGTCCCGACAAACTTTGAGCCGCGGGGAGCACTCTCAAATTCCGTTTGAGAAGGCGGGTAGCCTTAATTATGATCCATTGGGAAAAACAAATAACCGTAGCGGTCTCCAGGCGTTATGCCCAGGCTCGCTTTTATTCGATACTAGGGGGACTCAAGCTATGGAAATGCTGATCAACGACGCGGCGCCGCTTATCGCGAAAATTCTGATCGTTATAATTTTTCCGTTCAGCGCTCTCGACAAAATCATCAATTGGCAGGCAGCGCTTGAGCAGGCCAACTCAAGCTTCATTCCCGGCGGACCGGTGCTGCTGATTCTGGCGATGATGGTGGAGATCATCACGCCTATCTGTATCGTGTTCAATATTTTCCCGGGATGGGCCGCCTTCGTCCTCGCCGGCTATTGTGCCGTTACCGCCATTCTCTATCATAACTTCTGGTCGTACGTTTACTTCTGGAGGTCGGAAAGCGACGGCCATCCTCATGTTTGGGATTTCTTCAAGAACTTCGCCATCGTCGGCGGCTGCATCTACATCATGCTCGGCAGCGCCGTGGTTAAAGAGGTGGAGATGGTCGTCGATCCCACGCCCGATACCGTCGAAGAGCAGGCGAAGTAGGGCGGGCATCCGCCGCAATCCTGTATAAGGAGAAGATCGATGGTTAGCAGCTCAGGAGCCGAAACCGATGCGCCTACATTGCCGTATTGGCACGTGTGGACGGACGATAGCGGCGTAACCCATCAGACGCGCTGCGATCTTTCCGGTTTCGAATTGGCGCCCATTTCCGATGGCGTCACCCCGCAGTGGAACAATTTCTTGCTCACGGCAGACGCAACGGTCGCCTATGTGCTCCTTCCCGCCGGCTGGGTCGCGGACTGGCACGAGAACCCAAAGCCGCAATGGATCCTGCCCCTTTCGGGCAGATGGTATGTGGAGACCACGGATGGCGTGCGTGTGGAAATGGGGACCGGAGATGTCGCGTTCGGATGCGATCAGAATTCGAAACCCGATGCCGAGGGGCGGCTAGGCCACCTCTCTGGCGTGGTCGGCGATGAGCCGTGTATGCTGATGCTTGTGCAACTCAACGATGACGCTTACATCGCGGCCCGGCCAGGCATCTTCAAATAACAATCAGTGGATGCCGTAGGCACGCCCCATGGATGAACTCGAGATCATCGACAAGCGCTTCAAGGGCTATGTGCTGTTCAACGCGCCTTTGGAGCAGCTCGGCGATGGGTTCCGCTGGCTCGAGGGGCCGGTGTGGTTCGGCGATCGCCAGTGCCTGTTGTTCAGCGACATTCCCAACGACCGCATCATGCGGTGGTCGGAGGCGGGCGGCTTCGAGGTGTTCCGCCAGCCGGCAGGCTTTCCCAACGGCCAGACCCGCGACCGCCAGGGCCGGCTGATCACCTGTTCGCATTATAACCGGTGCGTCACGCGGACCGAGTTGGACGGTACGGTGACCGTTCTCGCCGACCGGTTCGACGGTAAGCGGCTGAATTCGCCCAACGACGTTGTCGTCAAGTCTGACGGTTCGATCTGGTTTACCGATCCGCCCTACGGCATCCACACCGACTATGAGGGCGGCAAACAAAAATCGGAGGTTCCGCCAAGGGTCTATCGATTCGATCCCGGCGATGGCACGCTGAGTATCGTCGCCGACGATTTCGACGGTCCCAACGGATTGTGTTTTTCGCCGGACGAAAGCCGGCTTTACATTTCCGATACAGGCACGCAGCCCTCCGACGAACCGGTCGAGCATATCCGGGTGTTCGATGTGGATGGCGACGGCAAGACGATCCGGGGCGGTGATCATTTCTACAAGTCGATCCCCAGCAACGCGGACGGCTTCCGCTGCGACGAGGACGGCAACGTCTGGACCAGTGCCGGCGACGGGGTGCACTGCGTCGACCCGTCCGGCGCGCTATTGGGCAAGATCAAGGTGCCGTCGCAAGTGGGCAACATCACCTTCGGTGGTCGCAACCGCAGCCGCCTGTTCATTTGCGCCTCCCATACGCTCTACGCCATCTATACCAATCAGCGCGGCGCACAGCGGCCGTAGGAGGAACAGGGTGCCGGTCTCCGAATTCCTCCGCGTCAGCACGACCGTCAGCGACCTGTTCCAGGCGGAGACTTTCTATCGCGACGCCATCGGCTTTACGCGCGCCGAAGAGCGGGTCATCGACGATCCGGCGTGGGCCCGTTTGATGGGCTTGCCGGCCGGGAGCACGGCTCGCTGCCTGGTCGTGACATTGGGGGCGCAGGAAGTCGAGCTCGTGTCTTTCGATGTACCGGGCCGTTCCTATCCCGAAGCGCGCGCCTCCAACGATCCCTGGTTCCAACACATCGCTCTGGTTGTTGACGATATCGCGGCCATCTGCGAGGGACTGCACCGGATGGAAACGACACCGATCTCCATCGGCGGGCCGCAACTTCTGCCGGTCAACACCGGCGGCGTGTCGGCGTTCAAGTTCCGCGATCCGGACGGTCATCCCCTAGAGCTGCTGTATTTTCCGCCGGGGGTGGGCGACCTGGTGTGGCATGGCGTCCAGGATTCGAAACCCCGTGGCTACGACCACACCGCCATCGCCGTCGGCGACATCGACCGCAGTATCGCCTTTTACGCCGATCTTCTCGGTTTTCAGGTGGCCGGGCGGTCCTTGAACACGGGTGTCGAACAGGATCGGTTGGACGGCTTGAGCAACACCGAGGTCGACGTGGTGGGTCTCGCGCCCGCCGATGTGCCGACACCGCACGTGGAACTGTTGCACTACCGAACACCGCGGTTCGACGGCATGAACTTCGACGTTGCCGCCAATGACATCGCGTCGACCCGCCAGGTCCATCGGGTGGATGATTTGGACGGTCTGGCGGCCCGCCTAGAGGGTTCGGGCGCGGTTTTTGTTTCGCCTGGTGTGGTCACCCTCGATGATGGCGCACGGGCGGCGGCGGTCCGCGACCCCGACGGACACATGATCGTGCTGACAGAATGACGTTTACCCCGAGCACAATTCGGGATAACCACAGTTAAATCAGTGGCAAGCGGGCCGCTACCCGCATCCATAACGAAACAGGAGGACGGCCGATGGATCTGGATCCGGTACTATTATCGCGGATACAGTTCGCATTCGTGATTACGTTCCACATCATCTTTCCGTCCTTCACTATCGGCTTGGCGGCATGGCTGGCGACCATCGAAGGCATGTCGATGGCGACAAAGAACCCGATCTATCGGCGGGTCTTCGATTTCTGGCTCAAAGTCTTCGCCGTCTCGTTCGGCATGGGCGTGGTTTCCGGCATCGTCATGGCCTTCCAGTTCGGCACCAACTGGAGCGTGCTGTCCGAGCGTACCGGGTCGATCCAGGGTCCGTTGCTGGGCTACGAGGCCTTCACCGCGTTTCTGCTGGAGGCCACGTTCTTCGGCATTGTCATGTTTGGCCGGCGCAAGGTGGCGCCGTGGTTCTATTTCGTCTCGTGCTGCATGGTCGCGCTGGGCACCACGGCGTCTTCTTTTTGGATCCTCGCCAACAACAGCTGGATGCAGGTGCCGGTCGGCTACGCCATCGTCGATGGCAAAATCATCCCCACCGATTGGAAAGAGATCATTTGGGGATACGTCTTCCATATTCGCTGGTTGCACATGCTGCTTGCGGCGTATCTGACGACCTGCATGTGCGTCGCCGCCACCGGTGCGTGGTACGTGCTCCGCAATGTCCATTTCGCCGAAGGCCGCGTTATGCTGCACTGGGGATTGGGACTGGCCGCCGTATTGATCCCGGTTCAGTTGGTTATCGGACACCTCAACGGCGAGTATACGGAGGAATACCAGCCCTCCAAGTTCACCGCCATCGAAGGGCGGTGGGAAACCCAACAGCCGGCCGATCTAATCCTGTTCGCCTGGCCCGACGAGGAAAACGAACGCAATCTGTTCGAGATCGCTATTCCCAAGTGGGGCAGCTTCTTCGACGACCTTTCGTTTACGTCGAAGGAACCGGGCATAAAGACGATCCCGGAGGAAGACCGCCCGCCCATCGCCGTCCCCTTCTTCGGGTTTCGCATCATGGTCGGCATGGGGCTGGTGATGCTCGGCATCAGTTGGTGCGGGAATCTCCTCCGCATGATCGGCCGGCTGGAGCACACGCATTGGTTCTTGTGGTGTACGTTCCTGGCTTTCCCATCGGGTTTCGTTGCCGTCATCTCCGGCTGGTACACCGCCGAGGTTGGCCGCCAGCCATGGGTTGTCTACGGGTTGCTCCGAACGGCCGATGCCCATACGCCGTCGCTGACCGGGAGCGACGTGCTGATTTCGTTGATCGGGTACGTCGCCGTCTACACGGTCGTGTTCTCTTTTGGCATCGTCTACATCTACCGACTGCTTCGAGATGGACCGGCTGAGCTGGAGCCGGCAGAAGAGATTACGGGGGCGACCGGAAAGCGGCCGATGGCGGCCGCCGGTTCGGCCAAAACCGCCACGGGCAGCACCCAACAGGCAGGGGAATAGACCGATGGATGCAACGTGGATGCAACTCTTCTGGGCAGGGGCGATTGCCTTCGCGATCCTGGTCTACGTCATCCTCGACGGTTTCGATCTCGGCGTCGGCATCTTGTTCGGCACCACGCGGGACGAGTACTTCCGGGGAACCATGATGTCGGCCATCGCTCCGGTGTGGGACGGTAACGAAACCTGGCTGATCCTTGTGGGCGCCAGCTTGTTTGGCGCCTTTCCGATGATCTATGCCATCTTTCTCCCCGCCTTCTATCTGCCGGTCGCGCTGCTGCTGTTTGCGCTGATCTTCCGTGGCGTCGCCTTCGAATTTCGCTACCGTACCGTAAACCGGCGCTGGCTGTGGGACTGGGGTTTCTTCCTCGGCTCGACCATTGCCGCCTTCGTCCAAGGAGCGGCCATCGGCACCATGGTCCAGGAGTTGCCGGTGGTGAACGGACAATACGCCGGTGGCTCTTTCGAGTGGGTGAACGGTTTCTCGATCCTGTGTGGCGTCGGTTTGGTGGTCGGTTACGCGTTGCTCGGCGCGTGCTGGCTGGTCCTCAAGACCCGGGGGCTGCTCCAGGACTGGGCCTACGCCCGGATCGCTTGGCTGCTGATCGCGGTATTGGTGTTCCTGGTTCTGGCGTTCTTCTTTGCGCTGGACGAAAGTCTTCGGGTGATGGAGCGCTGGACGGACACGCCATGGCTGATCGTATTTCCGGTCATCGGCGCTCTGGCGACCATCGTCCTGTTCGTCGGCTGCCGTATGCGGCAATCGGATCATCTGCCGTTCTTCATGACCGCAATCATCTTTATTGCCGCGTTCCTGACCCTGGCCGGCAGCTTCTGGCCCTACATGATCCCGTATTCGGTAACCATCGCGGAAGCCGCCGCCCCGCCGGAGTCGTTGGATTTCATGTTCTACGGCGCTGGCCTCGTCGTGTTCCCGGTGGTGCTGATTTATACCGCCGTGGTGTACTGGATCTTCCGCGGAAAGGTGGGCGAGCAGACTGAATACGAGTGATCGCCGCTATCTCTATGCATCCGCATACCGGGCGAAAGGAAGCCAAGCAGATATGAGCTATCCACCGATCAACGACCATGGCATCATCGGCGATATGCATAGCGCCGCGCTGGTGAGCATCACCGGTTCTATCGACTGGCTGTGCATGCCCCGGTTCGACTCGCCCAGCGTCTTCGCGGCGATCCTCGACGATGCCAAGGGCGGCTTCTTTCAGGTCGGCCCCGCCAACGCCGATGCCAGCAACTGCAAGCAATTCTACTGGCCCGATACCAATGTTCTGGTTACCCGCTTTCTGCAGGAAGGCGCGGCGGCGGAGCTGATCGATTTCATGCCGGTGGAGGCGGACTCCGATTTCACCACTTCCCACCGTCAGGTCATCCGTAGGGTCACCGCCGTTCGCGGCAGTATGAAACTCCGCGCGGAATGCCGGCCGGCGTTCAATTACGCCCGCGACGATCATAAGACTGTGCTGATTGATGGCGGTG
This sequence comes from uncultured Rhodospirillales bacterium, assembly GCA_937127205.1. GTDB lineage: Bacteria > Pseudomonadota > Alphaproteobacteria > Rhodospirillales > Defluviicoccaceae > CAKZLS01. The sequence goes on along the minus strand of CAKZLS010000377.1, from coordinate 1,021 downwards.
CCGAGTTTCATTCTGTGGAGACGCATCTGGGGCTGGCCACGTCGGTCCCCCTCGCCATTGAAAATAACGGCGCGGTCGCCGAGTTTTCGTTGGGCGAAGGCCAGACGGTAACTTTCGTACTCCGCGAATTGGATGAGTCCGAGGCCTGCGGTTTGGCCTTGACGGACGAAGATGCCGAGGCGGCGTTCCGCGAGACCGTGACCTATTGGCGCGACTGGCTGTCGCAGAGCACCTACCGGGGGCGCTGGCGGGAGATGGTCGACCGTTCGGCGCTGGCCCTCAAGCTGCTCACGTACGAGCCCACCGGCGCCATCGTCGCCGCGCCCACCTGCAGCCTGCCCGAGGGCATCGGCGGCGAGCGCAATTGGGACTATCGTTATACCTGGATGCGGGATTCGGCGTTCACCGTGTTTGCTCTGCTGCGTCTCGGGTTCACCAAGGAAGCTCAGGCCTTCGCCAAGTTTATCGAAGGGGTCTGCGCCGATCCCAACCCGGACGGATCGCTGCAGATCATGTACGGAATCGACGGCCGCAAGATGCTCACCGAGGAAACCCTCGATCATTTGGACGGCTACATGGGATCGCGCCCCGTGCGCATCGGCAACGGCGCCTACAATCAGCTTCAGTTGGACATTTACGGTGAGCTGATGGACTCCATGTATCTGTTCAACAAGCATGCGCACCCCATCGGCCATGACGCGTGGCTTAATTTCAGCCGCCTGGTGGACTGGGTCTGCGATAACTGGCAGCGCAAGGACGAGGGGATCTGGGAGGTCCGGGGCGGGCAGCAGGAATTCGTGTATTCCAAGCTCATGTGCTGGGTGGCGCTCGACCGGGGGCTGAGAATCGCCGAGAAGCGCTCGTTTCCGGCCAATGTGACCCGCTGGACCGCCGAGCGCGACGCGATCTATCTGGAAATCATGAAAAAGGGTTGGAACGAAGAGCTCGGCGCCTTCGTTCAGCACTACGGCAGCGATACGCTGGATGCATCCAACCTGATGCTGATCCTCACCTTTTTCTT
>CAKZLS010000376.1 GCA_937127205.1 uncultured Rhodospirillales bacterium | reverse complement strand
CAGGTGAATGGAGCGCCGGATGCCGGGCTGTCGCATCATCAGCAGTCGTGAATTACGGTCGACGGTAGAGGCCAGACCCGCGCGGTGATGGAAATAGCGGAACAGAACATTGGTCCACAAGCCGCGCAGGATGTTCGCTACGGAACGCCGCTCCGTCTCGTTAATCGTATTTTGATAGCGGGCCTCGCCGCCGAAAAGCACATAGCACCCGTCCACCGCCATGGGGCCGGCCTGAGTGAGAATCTGCGCCAGGAACCGGGCTTCCCGCCACCACATCCGGATGCGCGCGCCCGCACCTTCGGCAGTCGATGCGCCGGGCGGGGTCGGCGTGTCGAGCATACCGAGAAAACCGATGGCCTGGCCGCGGTCTCGCAACTGGACCGCCATTTCATAGGCGAGCAACCCGCCGAAGGAATGACCGCAGAGGAAATAGGGGCCGACTGGCTGAACCGTCATAATCTGCTCGATCAGGGCCGCGGCCATGTGCTCGACGTGGCGCGCGGGCTCGATACCGGGATCGCAGGCCGGATCCTGAACGGCGAATACGGTCCGGTCGCCCGGCAGCGCCTGCCCCAACTCGAACACGGTAAACGCCAGTCCACCCGCGCCATGAATGAAATATACCGGCGGCCGCCCGTCTGCTGGAGTCTGCTGGTCATTTCCCGAAGCACTCAGCGTGACAAGAGCCGACGCCGGCCGGTGGTCGCGCTCGTGGTTGATAAAGGCGGCCACACCTTCCGCCGTCGGCCGCTCGAGAAATTGCCCCATCTCCATTTCGACGCCGAAACGCTCCTCAATGGCGAGCAAAAATTCCACCGTCGCGAGGGAGTCGCCGCCGAGATCGAAGAAGCCGTCGGAAACACCCAACGGGCTCAGTCCGAGCACCTCGCCTATGAGCGCGGCGATCCGGACCTCCAAGGTATCCCGCGGCGCGACGAAGTTTCCGCTTAGGTTCGGGCGCCCGCCCGGAGGCGGCGGCAGAGCGTTTCTGTCCAATTTTCCGGACGGTGTGAGTGGCAGCTCGCGCAGGATCACATACTGGGCGGGGCACATGGGCGCGGGCAAATGAGCGCCGGCCCGATTGCGCAGATCGTCGATCAGCACGCCATGGTCCAGACCCGGGACCGCCACGCTTTGTTGCAGCCCATTGTCGAGTCGCTTCGATGATTGAATCACCCAGTCGCCGCGGGGCCGGTGACTCCAGAGATCGACCGTGGGGCCGCGCCGCACCAGCAGCGCCGCGAAGTGCGCCGGCGACCCGGCCGGGTCCGGGAGCGGAACCACCTGATAACCGAACGCGCTCCCAACGATGGCGATGTCGCACGGGTTGGCGGCCAATCCCCGGGCAAGGTCAGGGCCGTCAATCCCCAGGCACTGAAGGAAGGCGAACGCGTCACGCCGTCGCGCATGGAGCAAATCGGTTATCAGGACACTTTCCGATGAACAGTCCTCCAATGCCCGCCAAAGGCCATCGAGATCCGTGCCGGCCATGTCCTCGGCGGAGATCACGGAAGGTTCCAGCGCCTCCGAGGCACCGCCCTTGCGCAGGACCACGTCGTAGCGGTAATCCGTGAATTCGTTGGCGAACCGGCCTTCCTTAAAAGCGACCGCCACATCGGTCACCTCGGGGCGCGCGGCAGCGAACGCCTCGAACCAGCCGGGATCGAAGGCCAGTTCGGTCTCGCGCTCGGCGATGCGATCGAGCTCCGCGCACAAGCGCCGCGGGTCGTCTTCACTTCCCGCCTTGAACCGGACGATGGAACCGTAAAGCGCGTCAAGCGCGCCGAGTTCGCGCACGTCGCCGACGAACACCGTACCCCCCGGACGGAGCGCCCGAAGCGCGTTGTCGAGGACCGCCTCGAGGTAATCCACATCGGGAAAGTACTGAACGATCGTATTGAGCACGACCACATCGAAGCCGCCGGCCTCGATGTGGCTGGGGTTGTCCACCGCCTGTTCGAGCAATCGGACGCCCGTGAGCCCGAGGCGTCCGGTCTCGCGCCGCAAATTGCCGATGGCTTGGTGGGAAAAATCGACGCCCACATACCGCTCGCATTGAGGCGCGAGGCGAAACAGCACCAAACCGCTGCCGCAACCAAGATCGAGGATCCGCTTTGGGCGAAGCGCGCGAATCCGCTCGCAGGTGTTCTCAAAGATTTCGCGGAGCGCCGGCTCGGCGATGGGTTTTCCGTCGTAGCTGCTCCGCAGACCGGCGGTGTTGAAGGTGGGATCGTCAAGATGACCGCTCACCGCGTCGTATTCTCGGGTCCAAATCGTGCGCCAATGCTCGGATAGCCTGGTCCGGCGCCGCCCGCCGGGATCGAAGGTTTCGGGAACGACGTACGCGACCATGCGCGGCTCGCCTGCGTTGGGCGCGTTCACCGCGACGGCCGCGTCGCGAACCCGGGGATGTGCGCGCAGTACCGCCTCCACCTCGGCCGGCTCGATCCGGTAACTGTTGATCTTGATCTGGTTGTCGACGCGGCCATGGAACGCGAGCTGGCCATCCGGGCGCAGGCTGACGCGGTCGCCGGTGGCGTAGGCCCGGCCGTCGGGGAGCATCACGAAAGCCTTGTCGGTCAGATCCGGCCGCCCCAGATAGCCGTGCGACAGCCCGGGGCCGAGCAGGTAAAGCTGCCCGATTTGGACGTCGGCGACGGTGTTCCGCTGTTCGTCGAGGATACAGATGTCCACGTGGGCCAGCGGACGGCCGATGGGAATGGTCCCTGCTCGCACGTGGTCGCGGGTCAGCCGCGCGGCCGTTGCCCAAACCGTTGTCTCCGTCGGGCCGTAGAGGTTCCAAACGGAATCGGCCCGGTCCAGCAAGTCGCCGGCGACGCCCGGCGCAATGGCCTCGGCGCCGGTAAGCACGGTGAGGCCCTCGTGACCCTTCCAGCCGGCCGCCAACAACATCCGCCACGTGGCCGGCGTGGCCTGCAACAGGCTGGGGCGCTCGGTCTCTAGCGCCGCCGCCAGCAAGCGGCCATCGCGGGCTTGGGCGCGCGTCGCCAGGATAACCGTGCCGCCGGTGCCAAGAGGGAGGAACAAATCGAGCAGCGAGATGTCGAAACTGGGCGAGCTGAGCGAAAAGACGTTGGAAAGGGCTTCGGACGGAAGCAGCTTCCGCATCGATCCGAGGAAAGCCATCAGGCTTCGATGCTCGATCTGGATGCCCTTGGGTCGACCGGTCGATCCCGATGTATAGATGACATAGGCCAAATGGTCCGGTTCCGGACCCGCATTCGGCCCACGCTCCGGAAAGGGCGCGTGCGGGCCGCCGGATAGGCCCGGCGGGTGCACCTGGACCGACGGGTCGAGGCGCAAAGACGCGGTGTCCCGATCGCTGATGATATGCCGGATCCGCGCGTCGCCGGCCATCACACGCAAACGCTCGGCCGGGTAGACCGGATCGAGCGGCAACCACGCGGCACCGGCCAGGGTGACCGCGAGGACCGAGACCACACAGTCGACGGAGCGCTCGAGATGCAGGCCGCAGATATCGCCGGGCCTGAGCCCTGCGTCGGCGAGCCCGGCGGCCAGGGTCCGCGCCTTCAAATCCAGTTCCCAGTAGGCGATCTCGGCGCCATCGGCCCGCACCGCCACGCGCTCGGCGAATTGTCCGGCGGCGCGGGTCCAGAACGCGGCCAGCGTCTCCCCGGTTGGGCGTGAAACGAGCAGGTCTTGCGATTGGTGCGCGGGCGTGTCCATGACACCCGGTATGTAGATGCGGCACCGCTCCGCGCAAACCTCGCCTCACGACAACGTTAGGACGAAGTGATGAGACCGATGGATCCCGCCCGAGTATTCCGAGCGGGGATCACCGCCAGCATGCGCGTGTTATCCGATAAGCCAGTTTTCTTCCGGGGCGAGGTCGTACCCAAGATTGCCGAATGAGGCCGCCGACATCTCGCTCAGGGGATTGCTTCCCGCATTCAAATATCCCGTCAGCAACTCGTTACCAAAGGTCTGCTCGTCCCAGTGTCCTAGCGCCGTGCCGGGACCGCCGTCTTGCTCGACCGGGATCGGAACCGGACTGCCGGCACCGCGGGCTTCGCCGTACTTCTCCATCCCTCCAACCCCGTGGTACAGCGGATTGGACGTGTTGGTGCCGGAGAGCAGCCCCTTGTGTTGCCACAGGGTTGCGGAGCCGAGCACATGCGCCATCTCGTGTTTGATGACGTCGTCCCAAAGGCCCATGCTGTTCAGGCGTGCCGCGTCGGCGCTATCGAAGCGCATGTTCCCCGCTATCGGCAGGTAGCTGGAGGAACGGATGGCGGTCGGTCCCGCGGAACCCAGCACACCGCCCACCCCGTCGATGTCGACGAGCTGGGCGGAGATGGCGATGTCGTCGACCAGCATTGTATTTCCGCCGACCGACACGGTGGCACTCGGCTCATCGCCCCAGATAATCGATTCAAACACGTCGACCGCCTCGGAGAATGCGCTCTTCAAGCTCGCCGTCCATGACCCCGTATAGATGATGGTGATGTCGAAATCCCCCTTATCGCCGGCCGAGGGAGGGTCATCGGGCGGCGGCGGCGGGTCATCCGGGGTGGAACCATCGGCGAAAATAAAGCTGTCGGAACCCAACGGAGTTTTGGGCTTGACCAAGGTCACCGAGCTGCCGCCGAAATCGATTTTCAACTTAGTGGAAGAAATTGTGGTGATGTCGTCTTGCAGCTCCGAGAATTCGGTGATGCCAAGATCGCGGACGTCGATTTTATCGCCCGAGGAAACCCCGCGGATGCTATCGTTACCGCCGTTCTTCCCCATCACGAAGACGTCGTTTCCGGAGCCGCCGATCAGCTTGTCGTTGCCGGCGCCGCCGATCAACGTATCGGCGCCACCGCCGCCGATCAGCTTGTCGTTACCGTCGCCGCCGTCGATCAGGTCGCTGCCGCCCTTGCCTTTCAGCGTGTCATTGCCGCCGAGACCGCTGATGGTATCCTTGCCGGATGACCCCACGAGGGAGTCAGCGCCGCTGGAGCCGGTCGACGTCAACAACCCGTCGAGCTCCGGCATGTCGATCTCGTGCACCCAATCGACGGTGATCACGTCGGGCGCGTCGTCGTCGGGTTCGGGGATGCCATGGCCATGTCCATGGCATGCATCTTCATTCTGGGCCGGTTCGGCATCCTCGCCGCGCGGCTTGAACCCGCCGTCAAAAAAGTGGAACCAATCAGCGTTGCTGAACAAGTCATGCAACCCACCGAGAAAAGTCTGGGCGACAAACGGTTCGGCAAACGCTTGGTTCAACTTTGATTGCCAAAAATTGTGCATAGGCGACGATTTCCTTTTTACGAGATTGAACCGGAATCACCCGCGCAGGCGCTTTGCGTGTCACCCGTTCTGGCCGAGCAATCGGGATTTCTTCGGCGCGCAGCGATCAACGGGATAACTGCCGTCCCATTCGTTGAGCATTCTGGCCCGCAGACCGACGAAGAAATGATGGTTCAGGAAGGGCACCTGTGTCCGAACCGCGCTACTCCGATCAAGCCATGATTGCGCTCGCCCGAGCCGCGTAAATACATAGGAGACCGCGGTAAAGATCGCGTTAACGGCGTCGGCTAGGTTGTGATTTCGCGCCCCAAAAATGAACAAGTTTCAAAATACTGCTTGATAACTTAACAGTGTTCAACTAAAGCACTACCGGCTGAAGCCGGTAGGTTTGATTAAGTGACCGACTTGAA
>CAKZLS010000375.1 GCA_937127205.1 uncultured Rhodospirillales bacterium | reverse complement strand
AGGAGCGTGGTGCGCCGTGATGCGGGAGCATCATAAGCGCCGCGCGACGCCGTTCGGAAACCTTGGAAGACCGCCCGAAGGGTCGTGATTCTCGCATCCTCGGGGCGTCGGAACCACTTGACGATGCGACAGCATCGCCCGCGCGGTCCCTTCTGCCGAAGATGCGAGATTCACGATCACAATGAGTCCCTATCAGTGAGCGTTGGTATAAAGCCTGATCGTCACCGTGTCATTGTTTTTGACGGTGCCAATCGCGCGTCGACCGATCATTACGGTTTTCTTAATATTTTTCTGAAATTGTATGAAGACACATTGGCGCAATCAAACGGTCACACAATAAACACCTTGAAACTGCTATGTTGACGCCGATATTAAGGTTAACCCTGTTTTTAATATTTGAACTAAAGCAAAGGAAGTACTTCACCATGTCCAGTAGATTAGCACTCTTGAAGTTAGCTCGACCCGGCGGCCGCCCCGTCGTCGTTCGTACCATTCGTCGCGGCTAACCAACATTATCCATCCCTATACATGCGAGAGCGGGCGCGTTGCTTGGCCCAGCCAAGCCGCAGTGTCGGCATCGACAAGCGGCGTCAGCGTCTCTCGCACCCGAGCGTGGTAACGATCCAGCCAGCCACGCTCCTCTTCCGATAACATCCCGCCATTCACCAAAGCGAGATCGATGGGCGCAAGGGTCAGGGTTTCGAACCCGAAGAATTCCTTGGCGCCATTTTTCGGTTTGCCCATCGACGTGACCACCACAAGATTTTCGATGCGGATACCGTATTGACCGGTCTTGTAGTACCCGGGCTCGTTTGAGATGACCATTCCCGGTGCCAGGGCGACGCGGTTCGGCAGTTTGGAGATCCGCTGCGGGCCCTCGTGCACACCGAGATAAAAGCCAACTCCGTGACCGGTACCATGATCGTAGTCGAAGCCGGCCTGCCACAGCGCCGAGCGTGCCAGCACATCCAACTGCGAACCGGTGGTGCCTTTCGGGAAACGGGCGGTGGCGACGGCGATGTGTCCCTTGAGCACCAGTGTAAACCGGGTTCGCATTTCTTCGCTGGGTGTGCCAATGGCCACAGTCCGGGTTACATCGGTGGTTCCGTCCAAGTACTGGCCGCCGGAGTCGACGAGATAAAGCGAGCCCGACTCCAACCGCCGATCAGTGGCGGGCGTCACCCGGTAATGAACGATGGCGCCGTTTCCGGCGGCTCCGGAAATGGTTGGGAAACTCGCCCCCCGGTAATTGTGGTTTTGTTCGCGATAGGAAGCCAGACGCTCAGCGGCCGACAATTCCGTTACACCGCCGGCCGGACCTTCTTGCGACAGCCAGGCGAGGAACCGGGTCAATGACGCACCGTCGCGTACGTGGGCGTCGCGAATACCCTCGATTTCGACGGCGCTTTTGATCGCCTTGGCCAGCGCGCAGGGGTCGGGGCCGAAGGCGATCTCGGCGCCCGCCTTTTTAAGGCGCGCCACGATCCATTCCGGCGTGCCATCCCGGTCGACGCGCACGGCCTTCTTTGCGGCACCCATGCCATCCAGTGCCGGTCCCAACCCTTCGGGAGAATTCACCGAGACATCCGGTCCCAGCCCGTTCCGGACATCCGCGCTCAGTTTTCCGGCGTCCACGAACAGCGCCACCGATCCGTCGGCCCCTAACACGGAGAACGCCAGCATCAGCGGCGCGTAGGGCACGTCTCCGCCACGGACATTGAGAAGCCAACAGACCGAATCGGGTGCGGGAAGCACGACCGCGTCCACACCCTCTTTGCGCAAGCCTTCTGCCATCCGCCGGCGCTTCGATGCCGACGCTTCGCCGGCGATCTGTTCATCGTGGGCAACGACGGGGGCCATCGGTGGTGACGGCTGATCGCTCCAGATGGCATCGATGGGATTGTCCTTTACCGCCACGAGACGCGCGCCGGCTTTGCCGCAGGCCACGCGATAGCCCTCCAGTTGAGCCGGCGTGTGCAGCCACGCATCGAAACCCAGGCGGGCACGGGGCTTCAGATGGGTCTCGATCCAGGCGCGGGGCGGATCTTCGGTGACATGGCGAATTTCGAACAGCGCGGCATCCACCTCCGCGGCCGCCTGCACCGTGTATCGGCCATCGACGAACAGGACCGCGCTGTCCCGCAGAATCACCGCCATACCCGCGGAGCCGGTGAACCCGGTGAGCCACGCCAGCCGCTCGGCCCCCGGAGCCACGTACTCGCCCTGATGGGCATCGCTGCGCGGAACAATAAACCCAGTAAGTCGCCGCTGCCTCAACTGTTCGCGAAGCATTCTAAGACGCTTCGCATGCGTTTCGGCCGGGTGTATCGAATTCACCTAAAGCCCCCTCATCGTTAATAGGGAGCGATGCCCCCAAAAGGGAAGATCGATCCACATTCTCCATTCTACACGACTGTATGTGTCTTAGAACAGTTTTAAACTGTCACGGCTTGCAAACAGGCGGTGTGTTCGTCGGGGTTAACAATCATTGCTAGCGAACAGTTGCGTGAAAAGGCGTGGAACTTATGAAACCGCGCTCTCTATGATTGATATCTCAAACGAATACACTTGGCCGCGTGCTCAAAATTTTCGAAGCTCAAACCTAGCGGGGTTGAGGCGGCGGTTCGGCCTGAGGCGCGGATTGGGCCTCGAACCGGCTTTTGGGATCGCTCCCTGCTTTCCGGGTGTAACCGCGCCGTGCCATGCATCGTTCGTACAGGTCATCGCGATCTTTACGCGCCGAGAATCTGTTCATCTGGCTCATGTACGCGCCCGTGCGGCTATCGCGGGGCGACTGACGTCTCTCCTCGGTGAGCACCAAGTCGCGCTCGGCCTCGTCTTTGGCGAGCCGCCGGCACGCGGCCCGGTCTTGCGCCATTTGCTCTTCGGATACATTGGGTTTCTGCAACGGCCCGTCATCCGCGCACGCCGCCATGGTCAGCAGCGCAAAGCCAACGACAAAAACGGCCGCATACCTGATCATAGGCATCCCCTAACGACTTTTCTTCCCAGTGAAGACTCGCGCGCAATCACCAATAACGAACAGCGAAGAATGCCAGCCGCTCCGGGGGGCGTCTACCCCTGTCATCCGTCGGCCTGTGGCGGTCAGTCGCGTTGCGCCGTATCCAATTTTTCCGTCGACGCCAGGCAGGTCCGCAGAAACGCCATGGTTTCGTCGGTATCCCATTCGGCGACGCCGACGACGCGCCCGACTTCGCGCCCCTTGGCGTCGAACAAGACGGTCATCGGCAGGCCCGGCGTGGTCAACGCGCGCACCACCTTGCCGCCCCGGTCGATCATCACCGGCAAATGGCGGATGTCGTTCTCTTCGTAGAACCGCTCGACGATGGGCGCGCCGCCGCGGTCCTCCGACAGCGCGAAGACGCGTATTCCGTCATCGGCAACGGCGGCGTTCAAACGATCCAGCGCCGGCATCTCGCGCACGCACGGCGCGCACCAGGTGGCCCAGAAGTTCACCACCAGCGGGCTTCCGCGGAAATCGCCCAGCGTCCGCGACGTCCCGTCGCTCATATAGAAGGGGATCGCCGCGGCCGCGTTGGCCCCGCCGGTTGCTTCGAATTTGCCGAGCGAATGGGGCGGCTGGTCGCAGCCATCCCTCCCGGCGCTTGCATAGGACGCCGATATCATCACAATGACCGCAACGATAACGCCGCCAAGGACCACGCGGACCATGCTCTTTTCTTCTCCTTCTCTCCCGTCGAGGGCGCCATGACCGGCGATCGTTCCGCCAAACACCCGGACGACGCCAGACACCCGGACAAAGCACACTCAGAAACCCGACAAACCGGCACCAGCGCCATTTGGGGCGGCCGGTTCGAAACCGGCCCCGCCGAGGTTATGGAGCAAATCAACGCCTCCATCGACTTCGACTACCGGCTTCTTATCCAAGATATAGCGGGTTCCAAGGCCCATTGCGCCATGCTGATCCGTCAGGGCATCATATCGCAAGAGGACGGCGACGCCATTCTCAACGGTCTCGATGCCGTCCGCCAAGAGGCCGAAGCAGGCGAACTGGTGTTCGACCGGGCGCTCGAAGACATCCACATGAACGTGGAATCGCGCCTAGCCGAGATCATCGGCGACGCGGCCGGGCGCCTGCACACCGCGCGGTCCCGCAACGACCAAGTGGCCACCGATTTCCGGCTGTGGGTCCGCGGCGCCATCGACGGTCTCGACGGCTTGCTGCGGTCCCTGCAATCCGTCCTGATCGACAAGGCCGAACACCACGCCGGCAGCATCATGCCGGGCTACACCCACCTGCAGGCGGCCCAGCCGGTGACGCTTGGCCATCACCTGCTGGCCTACGTGGAGATGCTCGGCCGCGACCGCGACCGCCTGGCCGACGCCCGGCGGCGGCTTAACGAATGCCCGTTGGGGGCGGCGGCCCTTGCCGGTACGTCGTTTCCCATCGACCGTCAGCTCACCGCCGACGCGCTCGACTTCGACCGCCCCGCCGCCAACTCGCTGGACGCCGTCTCCGACCGCGACTTCGCCATGGAGTTCCTGGCCGCCGGGGCGATCCTGGCGGTGCATCTCACCAGACTGGCCGAAGAGATCGTCATCTGGTCGTCGGAGCCCTTC
>CAKZLS010000374.1 GCA_937127205.1 uncultured Rhodospirillales bacterium | reverse complement strand
ACACCGAATGGACCGACGAACTCGTGGAAGCGGGAGCGGATACCGACCTGTTCATTGCCGAAGCGTACTTCTACGAAAAGAAGGTCCAGCTACACCTCGATCTCGCTTCTCTGAAACAGCATCTGCCCCGCATTCGGCCCAAGCGCCTGGTGCTCACCCACATGAGCGATGACATGCTCGGCCGGTTGGATTCCCTGGCGTACGAAACCGCCGAAGACGGGAAGGTCGTCGATTTCTGAGCCCGACGCGCTAACGCGACTTCATACCCGAATCGGCGATCTGGTCTTCGTTGCGGAACCGGCAATCCGATCGCGGGCACAGCCGGCAACTGAGACCCACCGGGGCCGCGGCCTGCCCGGACGAAAGATCCAGCCCGTCGGCGTAGACCGTCTTATCGGCCTGCCGCGCATCGCAGATCAGCATGACCGATTGGAGGAACGGCGCCTCGTGAAACGAAGCCGGTTGCTTGGTCACCGCTTGGGCGATCATCAGATACCGTGCCTTGTTCGGAAACTCGGCCAACATGCGAACCGTTCGGTTCGGCGTCTGGTAGGAGTTGAAGATTGCCCACAATGGACAAAATTGTCCGCCGCGCAGCAGGGGAAGGCCCGGAAGCGGAAAGCGTTTGGTGATGGATCCCGCCGGGTCGGAGCGAAGGAACGCGAAGGGCACGCCGGATCGAGCCGGATTCCGCAGTGTGATCAGCCGGTGGCAGATCTGTTCGTAGCTGGCTTCGTAGCGCCGTCGCAGAATCTCGATATCATAGCGGCAATCGATGACGGCTCGCAGAAACGCGTCATAGGGAAATATGACGACGCTCGCGACGTATGAGGCGAGGGCGTTGCGCGCGCGATCCCGGGCCGTTTCGCTGGTGAGCAGGGGGTCGGCGATCTGGGTCTCAATGGCGGCGTCGGCTTCGACCCGCGCGATCTGCCGGGCGAGCTGGAAGCGGCGGGCCGATCGCAAGGCGTTCGCCGAGAACGTGATCTGGCCCGCCTCGGGATCGTAGCGCATCAGGTGCCGGCCATCGCTTGGCCTCGGGACCTCGGAGTTCAGGCGGGCGACGGTCGTTGCGTGTTTTGCCCGCAAATAATCCGTAAGCGAAGCCTCCCCGGTTCCGCCATATTGCACAACATTTCGCCGGATTTCGTCGCCGGCCTGTTCGAGCGAGGGAAACCAGGCATCATGCTGCAACATGAAATCGTCGACCTCTTCGGCGGGTGTCGAAGCCTGAAATACCGTGCCGGATTGGTCGAACAGGCCCGCGAGCAACGGCACGGTTTCCGAAAGCCGTTGGCTTTCCACGGAAATGCTCTCGTGGAATCGCCGCCGACTGACGTCATCCAAATCGGGCTCGTCATCGAGGATCTCCAATGACGAGCGGATGGCGGTAACATGGCTCATCATCTGATGGATCGCATTGCCCAGCACCGGGTCCTCGTTCAACCGGTCCGAGAGCGCATTGGCGATCGCCGTCTGGTCGCGCCATGCGCGGTAAAGGGTCAGCAACGCATGAGCCCAGGCAGGGTGCTGCCCCACCAGGTCGCGCGCGCCGTCCGGCGGCAGATCGATATGGCGAAGCAGCGGTTCAAGCGCAACTTCCCGCAGCCCGGCGATCACTCGCCGCTCGGCGCGCCCGGTTAGTGTGTCCGTCTCTACGCCAAGGAGGACGGCAATGCGGCGCAACAACGCGCCGCCGATCTGGCGCTTGTTAGCCTCTATCAAGTTGAGATAGGACGGCGATATTTCCAGGCGGTTGGCCAGTTCGGCTTGAGTCAGTCCGCGTGCCTTGCGCTCGGAGCGGATACGAAAACCGACAAGTGCGCGATCCATCGCTTACTCCCGAAAGCTTGCGCCAATTCCCCGCGATTTGTCAAAAATTGACATAACAACGGTTCTCATTCAACAGTTATTTACAAAAAAATTCCAACTTTTCAATTAGTTATTGCGATAATTACAAACGCGCTTTATCTTACTTGTTAAGTGAACATCAATTGACCCGCGATCGAAACGTCCACGTCAGAACACAAAATAATTGGGAGGCCTGAAAATGGAAACTTTGCTGAAAAATAAGACCTTGTTGATCCTGCCTGTCGCTTTTTCGATCCTCATTGCGATCGGAATTCTGACAAGCTAAGTCATTCCGCGCACCAGGCCTTGCGGCCGGCGGCGACAAGCCGCCAGCCGCATGATGCCACCAGCCGCCGATACCGGCGGCTTTTTTTTGTGTGCGCCCTGCGGATTGCGGGGAGTAGCAGTCACGCCCATCAGCCGGCTCGATCTATCCGACGACAACCTGTTGAGGTTTCACATCTAGCGCCCCAACGGTCACCAACTCACCAACACTCAACCTAGTATCCTATATGATCTGGGCGGATCCGGACCCGCGTCGTTCCCAGAACACCGTGAGTTTTCAAATGGCGCCTGTTCAGCGCGCTCATGATGGATCCTGGCCAGTCCGCTGAACGGGAAGATCGACCCCACACCTATTCTGTGAAACAGGAAGGATTCAGTAGCGGCAAATAAGAAAGTGCTCTTATAGATTGATAAAAATATTTTTTTAACTATTTTAAGTGTCATCGTTTTGATCAATTCAGATTTCTCATTGCAGATCATTGAAGACACTAGGAGTACGTGCAATGCGTAGGTATGGGGTTTGTTTGTTGGCGTGCAGCCTGGCGGGGTGGGTTTTGACGGCTGGGGCCGTGAGTGCCGCGCCCGTAGACATCACCGGCACGCCAGAGGCCGGCACTTTCACGTCGTTTTCGACGCCGGGTCAGCCTGGCACTCATGGTCTGGAGCTTCGCGGCGGCAACAATGCCACCAACGGGACGTGGGAGCTGGGTCTTGGTACGCAAACGAGCGTTTCCGGCTCGTTCGATCAGGGCCAGTTCGCTTTCGGAAACCCAACACCCGGTGTCTTCAATTTCGAATATGACTACGGCAGCGGGACGTCGGAATTCCGGATCTGGGCGAGCGGCGATTCTCGTCCGGGCACAGCGCAAGTCTCTTATGACGGTCTGTCAACGGGAAATGCGGTAAAGATCTTCGCGAAGAGACAGGCCGAGATCAATATAACCGAGTTCGACGGTACGCCCTTTGTCATGACCATTGGCGATGTGGGCACCGGTACGTCGGCCGAGGTGATATTCGCGGACGCCGGTTTCCTCGACGGTTTCAACCTTAAGGGAACCTTGTCGATCCTGGGTGGCAACAATTCCGCGAAAGAGATTCTGATCACCGCCGGCGACGTTCAGGTGGTCCCGATCCCGGCGGCGCTGCCATTGTTTCTAACCGGCCTAGCCGGCCTGGGATTCATGGCTCGCCGGCGCAAAGCCGCCGCCTAGAGGGGTCGCCCGCAGAGCCTGCCGGCTTGGCATAGAAAGCTCTTACCATTCCCGATGTTTCGCGGATGTCGGTGGTCATGCGCCCCCCCTTCGGCGCATGACCACACGGCGCAGCCGAGGGACACCTCGCAGCCGCGCAATGCTTGCCAACGTGCACTCGATCAAACCGGCTGGCTTTAAAACCAGTCGTTCGGAGCGATGTTGCCGACGATTTCGAAACCGCCGCTGCCATCGGGTTTGACGACGAAGGCGACCCCCATGGGTTCGGGATAAGTGCCGGTGGCAGCCTCGAACGGATCGTCATGGCCGACGACGACCGTGTTTAACCCTTGGTCCGGCAGCGTAGAAAGATAGGGCAACGTGCGCTCACGCATTGCGGAGAACTGCGCGTCCGAATACTCCTCGGCAGGCTCAAAATTGAGTGCCGGGCTTTTCAGGTATCGCCCGAAGGCGAGATCCGCCGTTTGCCACGCCCGGCAGTACTCACTCGAAATTACCTTGCCAACGGGTATCTGGTGGACCATGAAGGCGGCTCCGATAGCCCGCGCTTCCTCCCAGCCGGCTTCGCTCAACGTGCGCTGGGTGGAGCAGTTACCCATCTCGGCGCTGACTTGGTCCGCGTAATCTTTCTCGGTTTGCGCATGACGTATGTAGATGACATATCCGCCAGACTGGAGTTCCTTAATCAAGTCGTTACCCGACAGCTTATTGGTCGCGGCCAAGGCGTCCTGTCCGATTGCCAGGCCGAGCGTGAGACCGCCGGCGAGAACGGCGATTATGGCGCTAACTCTATTCATCAATTCCTCTCCTAATGGTGGTTGAATGTGGGGGGCTTGGATGGGGTCAGGCGTTAAGGTTCCTGTTCATCTTCCCTGGTATGAGCAGCGCTTCTTTCACGTCCACCTGATCCGTCTTGATCACCGATGCGATCTCGCGCAAACCGCTGACGAACGACGACATGCCGGAGCTGCGAAGCGGCACGAACGCTTTGGATCTTTGCTTGCAAACGCGCTTGGCGAGCCGGCACGCGCCGTGGCTGACGCAGTCCACCGGGCAAAGGACGGCATCGCCCTGCGCTAGGACCTCGCTCAGACGTTCGCCTTTCTCCTCGATACCGCCGTCATGATAGACGAAGGAGCCGTTGGACCGCTGGACCAGGGCCCGCAAGTGTGGAACAAGTGCGGTTCGTCCGCCCACGTACACGATCCGCGACCCGCACAGATCGATGGCGGCACGGGTCCGTTCGCCGGAGTTCGCAAGACCCTTGCACAAGACGGCCTCGAGGTCCTCGCATTCTTCGGTGGCGGCGCTCAGGGCGACCTGAAGTTGGTCGTTTGCGCGACGTAATTCCGCCAACTCGCTGCCCAGCCCGGTGACGTTGCCAGCGTCACGCTGACGCATCTCCATTTCCGCCGCCAGCTGCTGCTCGGTTTCAGCTAGGCGGGATTGTAGAAACTGATGGGTTTGGTCATTTTCCAAGTCCCGAATGCGCTGCTCGGCGACCTCTAGGCGGCTGGCCGCGGACTGAGCCGAATGCAGCCTCAGGCCAAGTTCGCGAATGTCATCGGCGTGCTGCTCCATGAGCCGCCGCACGTCGAATTCACCTTCGGCGACCCGTCGTTTTGCCGTCGCAAGGTCTTCGACCAGAACGTCTCTCTCATCTTCCAGGGACTTCAGCCTGCGAATATCGGCGCTGTTCGAAGATCCCAGCAAGTGCGACAGCATGTGGACATGGCCGAATGCGTTCCAGACAACCTTTGGCGGTGAAGCCGGATGGGTGATCAAAGCCCAGAAAGGCCCCGGAATATCGCCATCCTCGAGACAGCGCGCCCACAATGCATTCACGGCATCCGTATCCTTCGCTTTCCCGAACCGGCGGACGGCAGCCGCGTGCTTGCGCTCTAGGATCTTGTGCAGGGCCTTGGAAATCGGGCCCGGCCGGCCGACCGAGCCCGCAAAATGGCCGTGCACGTCGTAGTCTTCGAAGTGCGCCGGAATATCGACACGGAGTTTCGCGGCGGTGCGCCGCAAGTCTCCGAGCGTCAGGCAGGTGCCGATGATGGAGCAATGCAGTTTGGGGTCCGTTTCCCATAGCTTCTTGCGCCTGTACGGCCCGGGGACGGGCGCAGCGAAGCGATTGGTACATCGGTCACACACGTCGGTCGCCTCTCAAATCTGCTATGCTGCGGTAGCTGGTGTTCGCCGGTGGATCTGCGGCGTCCTGTTCCGCGTAACCGTCGGGGTTTGCCGGTGGACCGGCGACTTGCCGGCTGCCAATTCGGATCAGAAGGTCGGCCAGGTGTCTCGGGTCCAGGCTCTTCCACATCATCATGAACAGGGATCTTCTTTACTCGCCCGGGCGCTAACCGCCTGGGCTCCTGCAGGCCGCCGCGCGTGCCGCAAGTTCGTTCGCAGCCGGTCGAGCCGGGTACGTTCCCATTCGAAGCGCTCGATTTCGTCAGCCAGGCGGCGGCTCCGGGCGGATTTGTCCGTTGACCGAGAGGCGAGTTGGTTGCGCAGTGCGCTGACATGCTTGCGGTAGTTGCAAGCCAGCTGTTCCATCTGAGTCAGTTGCTCGTCCGGGTCGAGAAATTCCAGGAAGCAAAGTTTGGCTGCCACGCACGTACGGGCGAAGCCTCCCGCGAGGCAGGGTACCGAGCGTCTGAGCAGACAGCGCAGAGCGCTTCGGCCGCTCTCGGTAATCTCAAGCTCAAAAGGCGGTTCCGGTTCGAAAGGACACGAAAGCCGCAACAGACTTTTGTTCATCGCGCTGACGACGCAATTCTCGACGAGTTCAACGGTGGGCTGCCACTCTTCCGGTGCGATCTCTTTGGCCGCCGAAATGATGTCAGTGAGCGGCACTCGGTCGTCTCGTACGGTTCCCAAAACTGACAACAGCGTAATGTCGCTGCTGTCGAGATGTTGGGTCTGTCCTTGAGGGTGCGCCATGGTGATCGCAGCATGCCTTGACTGAGAATGAGAATCAATCGCAATTAGAGTGTTGCGCCGGCGCGCCTCGGGTCAATAATAAAATGAGATTGATTCGCAATCGCTATTGACCATAACCACAAATTTGTTATGGTTTGGTGTTTGTTTCGCTACTCACTCACGCACGAGGATGACATGTTCGAACAAACGCGCAGCGCGGCCGTACGCGCCTACGACGAACTGAGAGCACAGGGGCATTCCGATCCTCGGGCGTTCCAGACAGCTCTTGTCATTTTCAACCTTCATCATCCCGAAGTGCCTGCCGATGACGCCAAGTTTTTCGTGGCTGACTGGATTTCGGACACCCTGGCGCAATAGTCTGCGATAGTGTGAACGCGTCGCGGGCGGTGCCTGTCGAGATCTGTGCGTATGGGGAATTGAATGCACATGGAACCTCGCCGGTATCCCGCACAAAGCCCTGTTATCAGCGACAGCAGACTTACGCTTTACCGGGTGCGGGTCAGTACAAAAACCGCACCCTGATGGTTCCCTCAATGGCCTGTAGCTCGCGGCGAATACCCATGCCGGCTTCGAGGCGGCCGTCGATGTCGGTGACCATGTAGCCCACTTCGGCGTCGGTGCGGAGGTACTGGCCGGCGATGTTGAGACCCTTTGACGAGAACACTTCGTTGACCTTGGCAAGCACGCCGGGGACGTTGCGGTGGATGTGCAGAAAACGGGTGGCCTCGCGTTGCGGAGGCAGGGACGCTTCGAGGAAGTTGACGGCGCCGATAGTGGAGCCGTTGTCGGAATACTTGATCAGTTTTTCCGCCACCTCGGCGCCGATGTTGGCCTGGGCCTCCTCGGTGGTGCCGCCGACATGAGGTGTTAGAATCACGTTGGGAAGACCCAGCAGCGGCGTTTCCAGCGGGTCGTCGCCGGTGGCGGGCTCGGTTGGATAGACGTCCACCGCCGCGCCGAACACGTGGCCTTCCTTGATGGACTGGGCGAGGGCTTCGAGGTCCACCACGTCGCCCCGGGCCGCGTTGATCAGGCAGCTTCCCGGCTTCATACGGCCCAGTTCGCTGGCGCCGATCATGTCGCGGGTCTCGGGGGTGCCGGGCACGTGCAGGCTAACCGCGTCGGACACCTCGAGCAGTTCCTCGAGCGAGCCGCAGGCGGTGGCGTTGCCCAGCGACAGCTTGTCGACGATGTCGAAGTAGCGCACCTGCATGCCCATGGCCTCGGCGAGGATGGAGACCTGCGAGCCGATGTGGCCGTAGCCCACGACACCCAGGATCTTGCCGCGGATCTCACGCGCGCCCTCGGCTGTCTTGCGCCACACCCCGGCGTGCGCGAGGGTCGATTTCTCATGGACCCGGCGGAACAGCATGATGATCTCGCCGATCACCAGTTCGGCCACCGAGCGCGTGTTGGAATATGGAGCATTGAAGACCGGGATGCCGCGCAATTTAGCGGCTTGCGTGTCCACCTGATTCGTGCCAATGCAGAAACAGCCGATCGAGAACAGCCGATCGGCTTTCGCAAGGATTTCCCCGGTGAGTTTTGTCCGCGAGCGTATTCCCACGACATGGGCGCGCCGGAGCGATTCTTTAAGGGTGTCGGGATCGAGCGCTCCCGCGTGCCGTTCGATATTGGCGTAGCCGTTGGCGTTGAGGGCGCGGACGGCGCTCTCGTGAATGCCCTCGAGCAGCAGAATATGGATTTTGGATTTGGAAACGGAAAGCCGGCTCATGAACACCCCCCTTGGCGACATGCCAGTGTGGTCTTATGCGAACTTTGGCGAATATCGAACGCGCACCCTGTCGCGCGCGGGCGCCCGCGTCAAGGGGCGCGCAAACGGCGATTGACGTAAATCTTTTCACTACTTACAAGGGTCGCGGGCCACGGCCTCCCAACGGGTCGCGACTCATCTGTAAGGATGGGAGTCACTGATGAACGAACCTCTGCGGCCGAACGTCCGTCCGGCCAACCCCTGTTTTTCTTCCGGTCCCTGCGCGAAGCGTCCCGGCTGGTCCGTGGACAGCCTTGCCGATGCCTGCATCGGGCGATCGCACCGCGCCAAGCCGGGTAAGGCCAAGCTGGCCGAAGTCATCGACCGCACCCGGGCGGTTCTCGGCGTGCCCGACGACTACCGCATCGGCATCGTGCCGGCGTCCGACACCGGCGCCGTGGAAATGGCCATGTGGTCTTTGCTGGGTGCCCGCGGTATCGATATCCTGGCCTGGGAAAGCTTCGGCCAGGGCTGGGTCACCGATATCGTCAAACAGCTCAAGCTCGAAGACGTGCGTGAATTGAAGGCCGGCTACGGTCAGCTTCCGGACCTTGGCCAAGTCAACGGCGCGCGCGACGTGGTGTTCACCTGGAACGGCACCACGTCGGGCGTGCGGGTCCCCGACGGCGACTGGATCGCCGCCGACCGCGAGGGGCTGACCATCTGCGACGCCACGTCGGCCGCGTTTGCCATGGATCTTCCCTGGGACAAGCTCGACGCCACCACCTACTCCTGGCAAAAGGTGATGGGCGGTGAGGCCCAGCACGGAATGATCATTCTTAGCCCGCGCGCGGTGGAGCGTCTGGAGAGCTACACCCCGCCGTGGCCGCTGCCGAAGCTGTTCCGCCTTACCAAGGCCGGCAAGCTGATCGAGGGTGTGTTCAAGGGCGAAACCATCAACACGCCGTCCATGATCGCCGTGGAAGACGCTCTGGACGGATTGCGCTGGGCCGAAACCATCGGCGGCCTCAAGGGGCTCATCGGCCGGTCGGAGTCCAATTTCGACGCCATGCGGGCCTGGGTAGATGCCACCGACTGGGTTGATTTTCTCGCCGACGAACCGGTGACCCGATCCAATACGTCTGTCTGCCTCAAGGTGGTCGACCCGTGGTTTCTGGAACAGCCGGACGACAAGCGGGCGGCGGCGGCCAAGCAAATCTCCACTCTGCTCGACGCCGAGGGCGTTGGCTTCGATACCGGTGCTTATCGCGACGCGCCGCCGGGCCTGCGCATCTGGGCCGGCGCCACGGTGGAACGCTCCGACCTGGAGGCGCTGTTCCCTTGGCTCGACTGGGCTTATGCCACGGTCAAGGCGGACATGTCCGCCTAACCTCTTCTCGTTTCGTATTTCCCATTCATTTCTGAATCTTTGGGGGCATGACCATGCCGAAAGTTCTGATTTCCGACAAGATGAGCCCGAGCGCGGCCGAGATCTTCCGCGAGCAGGGGATCGAGGTGGACGTGAAGACGGGCATGACGCCCGAAGAATTGGCAAGCTGCATCGCTGAATACGATGGCCTCGCCATTCGCTCGGCCACCAAGGTAACCGCTGATATCCTCGCCGCCGCCAACGGCCTAAAGGTGGTTGGACGCGCCGGCATCGGCGTCGACAACGTGGATGTGGCCGCGGCCACCGGTCGGGGTGTCGTGGTGATGAACACGCCGTTCGGCAATTCCATTACCACCGCCGAGCACGCCATTTCCATGATGATGGCCTTGGCCCGCCAGATTCCCGCCGCCAATACATCCACCCACGCGGGCAAATGGGAAAAGTCCAAGTTCATGGGTGTCGAGGTTGCGGGTAAAACCCTTGGCATCGTCGGCTGCGGCAACATCGGGTCCATCGTCGCCGACCGGGCGCTGGGCCTGAAGATGAAGGTCGTTGCCTATGACCCGTACCTGTCGCCGGAGCGGGCCGAGGATCTCGGCATCGAGAAGGGGGAACTGGACCAAGTCTACGCGCGATCCGACTTCATCAGCCTGCACGCGCCGGCTACCGACTCCACCCGCGGCATGATCAATGGCGAGAGTCTGGCCAAGATGAAACAGGGCG
>CAKZLS010000373.1 GCA_937127205.1 uncultured Rhodospirillales bacterium | reverse complement strand
CGGCGAGGACGGTGCGCGGGACCCGCAGTTCCCAAACGATCACCTCGAAAACCGTTGCGTTGCGGCCCAGCAAGGCGTCGGCGATGGTTGCCGCGGGGATGCTGACCGCGCCGGCAAACAGGGACACCACTAGAAGGACGGCGAGAAGTGCAGAAAGACCAAGGGACAGGGACCACGGCGCTCGAATACCGGCCGCCGATCGCAGGGTCGCAGCGGTCATGGCGCGCTCCCCTTACCAATGTGGCGTCTAGCCTCGGCGAGAATCTCCACCGCCCGGATCGTCTCCGGCATGCCGCAGACCCAGTAGCGTGTGGGCACCGTAACCCGGTGCGCCTTGGCCGTCAGGGCGGCGAAGGCGGGATGTTTCAGGATCTCGTACGCTAACGCCGGCGCGCGCGGCTTTTCCTCGTCGGTGATGATCACGTCGGGGGCGGCGGAGAGGAGCGTTTCAAGCGGCACCTTTCCATGACCCGAAATGTCAAATCGCGCGCCCAGATTCTCGAAGCCGGCATGCTCGATGATATCGCCAACGAGACTGCCGCGCCCGGCCGTATAGCCGTTGGGCTGGAGGTAGACGGCGGTGGGCCGTCGGCCTCCAGCGCCATCGGTCAAGGACGCGAGCCTTTCGTCGAATTCCTCGATCAAGGCTTCCGCGCGCTGTTCCTCGCCCACGGCCGTGCCAAGCGAGCGGATCCGCGCGCGGATGTCGGGGATCGACCGGGAGATGTCCATTTCGATAAGATTGTAACCCAGCCGCTGGAAGAGAAAGACGGTGGGCCGGGACGTGTATCGCCCGGCGATAACCAGATCGGGCTCGAGCGGAAGGATCTCCTCCGAAAGCCCGTGGTTGAGGAGGATCCCCCGCGCCGCCTCCGCGGCCGTAGAGCCATCCGGTTTCGCCACCAGATAGCTCAGCGACGCGATCCGTTCGCGATCGGCCAGCGCCAGGGTGATCTGGTCGGTGCAGAGGTTCATGGAAACGATGCGCGACGGTTTTGCGACGCTGGGCATGGCCCCCAAAATCGACCCGGCGATGCACACAGCCGCCAGTAAAAGCCCCTTGCCAAACGCGAGGCGACGGCGGCGCCTGATACTCCCCCCCCTGGGGTTACCCAATTCGGATATGTCAGGCGCCGCCATCTCCGACATCAGAACCGGATCGTGCCGCGGAGGCCGCCGTAGCCGGCGATCCCGGGCGTCTCGAAGCCATAAACCTCCTGATATTCCTGGTTGAGGAGGTTCTCGATCCGGGCCGTCACCGCGAGACCCGGGTAGAACTCGTAGCTGCCGGCCACGCTAACCAGCGTGTAGGCATCCAAGGTCTCGAAATCGCTGCCCCCTGGCGGGAACGGCCGGAACACGATGTCCTTTTGTTTGCCGTTGTACTGGACGGAGGTGTTGATATTGGCGCGTTTGCGGCCCGCCTCGTCTTCGAGGAACGCATAGTTCACAACCGCGCTGCCCACATGAGGTGGACGCCTCACCAGTTCGTTACCCTCGGGATCCTCGCCGTCGGTGTAGGTGTAGGCGAGATTGGCCGTCAGTCCGTCGACGATGCGGGCGGTTACGGTCGCCTCAATGCCCCAAATCTTCGACGTTCCGTCCAGATTGACGGGAGTGCGCACGTTCTGACCCGGGATCTGCGCCGACGAGATGAAATCCTTGATGCGGTTGTTGAAGTAGGTAACGTCGGCGGTGAGGCGGTCTTCGATGATTGTCTGCTCCCACCCCGCATCCCAACCGGTGGATTGTTCGGGTTTGAGATCGGGATTGCCGACAAAGTTCGCGAAGAAACCGAACAGCTCGGTCAATGAGGGATTCTGAACGCCCTTGCCCCAGCTTCCGTGAAGCCGACCGCCGATTTCGGTAACCGCGAACGAACCGGTGAACCGCGGCGAGACGAAATTCTCGAAGTTGCTGTTGTCGTCGTACCGAGCACCACCGGTGAGGAACAGACGATCCCACAGACCGATCCGATACTCGCCGGCGAAGCCATTGTTGGTGATGGTATCGAAATCCACAGACGGTCCGAAACCGCTTCTGTCTCCGGTGTCGTTCTGCTGCTCGAACAGGAATGTCAGTCCGTGGTTGGCGTCGGCGAATTCGGGCGTTTCCACGAACAGGTTGGTTTGATAGTCGTAAATGGTCCGCGTGGCGTTGAACTCGGACGTTTTATCGCCATTGTCGAAGTTGTCTCTGGTCGACCGCAAACCCGAAAAACCGACGATATGGTCCCACATGCCTTCGAAAAGAGTCAGCTTTCCCTGCAATCGACCCGTAAACAGCGCGCTCTTGTTCAAATCGTCGGCATCGGTCGCGATGTTAAAGCCGCCCCGGGTATCGGGCCCGTCGCTATCGAATTCGAACTCGCTGTAGACGTAGCGCCCCGTTCCGGTGACCTCGAAATTCTCAATTGGCGTGGCCGTGAAGTTGGCGTTGACGTTGGTGTTCCAATAACCGTCGTTCTCGCCTCCATTTTCCGAGACGTTGATCCCGGACGTCCGGTATCCGTTCACGCCGAGAAACGCGGAAAAGACATCGTTTCCGCCACTCACGCTGGACCCACCGTCGAAGGTGCCGAATGATCCGCCCTCGGCGCGCCCCGTGACGACCGGTAGGCCGGACTTGCCACGCTTGGTAATGATATTGATCACGCCGCCGATAGTGTTGCTGCCGTAGAGTGTGGCCTGAGGGCCGCGCAGCACTTCGATGCGCTCGATGTCGCCGGCGAACAGGTTGGCGAAGTCGAACTCGTTGCCCAAGGCGGGGTCGTTGGCCTTGACGCCATCGATAATCATGAAGGTTTGATTGGCCTCCGCGCCGCGAATTCGCACCGCTGTCCGCGATCCGACGCCACCGGTCCGGCTCACCGCCACGCCCGGCACGTCGCGGAGAACATCGGAGACAGCGCGCGTCTGGGTGTCCTCCAGATCTTCGGCGGTGATCACCGAGATCGAGCTGCCGACCGTACGTGGATCCACCGGATACCGGGTCGCCGTCACAACCGTATCCGGCAAGGTGGCGTTCATCAGGGAACCTGTTGGGCCTGTTGTAGTCATTTCAGGTGCCTCGGCCGGCGTCGGTGCCATGTCTTGGGCGACAACCGGCACGGAAATGGCCATGCTTCCAGCGGCGAGAAGAAGCGGCAACCCCAGCCATTCGCGGCGACGCCTTCCCCTCGCCAGCGTTGCCCTAAGATTGACACCGGTGTTCCCTCGCTTAATAGTCTTCATTACAGACCTCGTCTGTGTGAATGGTTCCAACTGTTCACGGGAGAGCCTGGGGTTCCGCCAAGAAGCCGGGCTCTCCCACATCTTTTCTCGTTCGCAGACGGAGCTATCCTTCCGCGCGGATTTCGCTGGTCTGCTGGATTGGGAACTCGAACCCGGACACGCGACCGAGAGGGCCTAGAACAGGCCCTGCACCACTCCGGTCATGGATCGAAAAAATTGAGTCACTCCGAGACCTCACCACAGCAAACCGCATTGCTTCTGCGTCACCGCTTCGGAGGTCCGCGCCCATGATCCGCCCGATCATAAGCAGGGCGACGCCGGCGATGGCAGGTCTCCTGACTCGCGGGTCCTTGCCGTCTATCCTGCCTTCCCGGTTTCCCAGTGGCGTTCGTCGGATAGGGGCTCGCCGCTCACAGTTGCGGGGGCAGTCACGGATTTGGTCCCTGTTGGGTACGCCGCACCGTGTTCCCTGTTGACTCTCTTTCTACTTAGAGAACCATTGCCGTAGCGATATGGTACGCACTTGCAGCATGCCGTCAAGATTTATCCACAATTGATTCCCGCACAAAATGCATGGCAGCCCTGCGTTTGGAATGACCGGAAGCCCACCGATGGTGCGGGCACCGTTTACGATCTGGAAAGCAATGCCGGATCGTATACCATGTGGAGAAAGCGACGTATGGAAACGGAAAGGCTTGGTGGCGCGATGGTGGGAATGCTTCGGATGGTGACGGTGGCTCTGGTGCTGGTTGCGGGCGGCTGCGCCGCACCAACACCCTATGAGCCGATCACCGACGGCATGGGATATGGCGACCAGAAGCTCGAGCAAGACCGATATCGGGTCTGGTTTGCCGGCAATTCCGTGACGCCACGCCCCACCGTGGAAAACTATTTGCTGTATCGCGCGGCCGAAGTGACTTTGGACAACGGACAAGATTGGTTTGAAGTCGTGGACCAGACGACCGAAGTCGATACCGCCTACCGCACCAATGCCACGGCGCTATACCCTGGCGGCTTTGCCCCGTTTCCCTATTCCTACCGCACGCTGGGGGTGGGAACCTATACCGCGAGAAGCCGCCCCATCACGCGGTATGAGGCGTTTGCGGTCATCATGCTGAAATCGGGGGAACGACCCGCTGACAATGCGCGCGCATATGACGCCCGGCAGGTCGTCGAGGCGCTTGGCCCGACCGTGATCCGTCCTGCGCCGTCCGACACCGACAGTTAGCAGCAGAAATGCTTAACGCTCAATGTCCAGCGTTTGCGGCGCCCATTGATGAATGATTGTCTCGATCGCCGCCAAGCCGTCCGTAAGCGCGGCGGGCCCCGGTTGCAATATGATCGGCGACTTGATTTCATGGAGTTGGCCGGACCGAACGGCGGGCACACCGTCAAACCCCGGACGGTCCCTCACCCGCGCCGGGACGAACTTTTTTCCGCACCATGAGCCGATGATGATATCCGGCGCTCGCTTCGCCACTTCGTCGGCGGAGACGATCCTGTCCGGCGCCGCCTGAGCCACGGCGTTTTCAGGAAAAATGTCGATCCCGCCGGCGATGTCGATCAACTCGGCGACCCAGCGGATCCCGGTGATGAGCGGATCGTCCCATTCTTCGAAGAACACCCGAGGCCGGTACGCAAGCTCAGACGCCCGCGCCCGCGTTTGCTCCAGGTTGTCGCGCAATCGCTGCACAAGCGCGTCGGCGCGATCGCCGGCGCCGCAGAGCGCTCCCACGGTTTCGATCATGGCGAACACGCCCTCCACGCTGCGCTGATTGAAGGCGTGAACATCGATGCCCGCACGGATCAGTTCCGCCGCAATGTCCGCCTGAAGGTCGGAAAAGGTCAAAACAAGATCGGGCTCCAGCGCCACGATTTTCTCGATGTTTGCGGACGTAAAGGCGCCGATGCGCGGTTTCTCGCGACGAACCCGGGCCGGCCTGACGGCGTACCCGGTGACACCGACAATGCGCGCGTCCTCGCCGAGCAGGTAGAGGGTCTCCACGGTTTCCTCGGTCAGGCAGACGATACGGCTCGGAGGGGCCATGACGGGTTCCTATTCCGGTTTGGCGGGCGATGGGCAATGGTTTCGCGCAAGCCAGCCGCGCATCGCCTTGCCGGTTACCTCGAGAACGGCGGCGCCGAGCGCTTCACCCACCGCCGTGTGCAGTCCCGCGTATTTTTCCCCGGCACCCGCGTTGGGACAAGCGATCACAATGCAATCGGTGCCGGTTCCGGTGACCGGCCCCGCTCCCGGTACATTCTCGTACGATTGCGCGAGGATGGCCGTGGTCCGGGCCTGGGTGGCAACCGACAACGCTTCCAGCATAGCCGGCTCACTCAGCGGCGCGGAGACGTGGCAAAGCGCGTTGATGGTGCCGACGGCCGCCGCGTCCGCGCGATCGAAGACGCCTAGCGATCGACGCTTGCCGATCCGTTCGGCATTGGAGAGGCCGAGCGTCATCAGGCACGTGGCCCGAACGGCGTCCCGAACGACGCTACCGCTTTCATGATGTTCCAGGGAACCGGAAGTCATCAGGCCGATGGCGTCGCCGAAGCCGCGCTCTTGCATACGGGAGTGAAGCAAATCTCTGGGATCGACGCTGGGCGGGAGGTCGGCGTTCTTCACCTGCAGCCAAACCACCCGCTCCGCAACCTGCAACCCGGGCCGATGGACGGCCCAGCTCAGGACCTGCTGCCGTTCACGGAAGCGCACCGATAGCCAGGGAGGGTCGCAATCAATGGAGAACGCTGTCGTCGGCTTCCAGCGCGTGTCACCCCGCATCATTACGAATGGCCAAATCCCGTTCCCAGTCGATCCCGTGGGTCCGGTTCACGGTCGAGGTACCGCCGGGCGATGTCTTCCCATGTGGCGAGGCGCGACCAGTCGGGCTCGTCGGCGATACCGTCCTCATTGGTCAGGAACGGGTTTGGGAAAAAGATGGTGATCTGCGGCTCGTCCTTGCCGTTGAACATACGAAAACCCCAGGTCACCGGACGGTCCTTGCCATCCAGGCCCCGGAAGATCTCCGCGCGCGACGGGCGGCGATGGGCGCGAAGCTCCATCAATGTGGGGTTGCTCTCGCTGCCCTTGTTTTCGCCGATGCACAGATGGAAGTGGGTGCCGCCGAAGTGGACGGTCAGGTAACCGTCGAGCAGATCGATGCTCTTGGGTTCGCGCGGACAGCGAAACTCATAAGCGGCGCCCTGGATCAGTGGTCCGAAGACGATCGGCTTCCAGTGATTGCGGAAAATGTCTTCGAGCAGCGTATGCAGATCGCCTTCGTCGGTCGAGAGCGTCCAGACCTCGGTCTTGCCGCCCGTTGGAGAAATGACAATCTCTGGCTCCACCTCGCCTCCCCTTACTTTGCCTGGACAGGTGCGACGCTGATTGTAAAGCTTTCAGTGACCGTCCGCGTGTGCGTCGCCGGAATCGCGAGCCGGTTCGAAAACGCCCAGCCAGTTTTCAATAGTGCCGCGCTCGTGTTCGGTCTGCAGCATCTGGCGCAATGCCACGCGCGACGCGCGCCGGTTGGTCCGGGTGTCCGCTGGTTTGTAGGCCGATGGATCCAGACCGGCGTAAACCGCATCGCGGATCCGCGTCTTTTCAGCGGTGTATCCGGATGGTCCGAAAGCTTGGACCACATCCTGGAACGCCTCGAAGGCGGCACGGTCGAAAGCGCGGGGCCGGCCCATACGATCGCTGAAACAGCTTCTGGGATGCAGATCGAAGGCGGGAACCCATCCGTCCGGAGCCGGCGTGTTGGCCGAGTGCGTCTGCCCGGCCTTCAGCAGTTTTGGCAGCAAGTGAGTGTGCGGCCCCGCCGGAGACGCGGCGCCGGGTTCGTTGCCCGGGATCCCGTTATACACCTCCACCCGTCCAAGATTGGACAGGCACACACGGTGCGGACTATGAGCCTTGATGGCCGCCATGGCGGCGCTATCCTTGGTAAAAATGCTTTGTCCCGTACACCGTCGCAACATGTCGACGAGCTCCGGTTCGGCCGCGCGGACGCAAAAATCAATGTGCGGCGCGCCAACCCCCATGTCGAACAACACCGCTTGGCGGTCCTCGTCACGCAACG
>CAKZLS010000372.1 GCA_937127205.1 uncultured Rhodospirillales bacterium | reverse complement strand
AGTAACCGGAATTATGATACCTGTGGTTTCCAAGGTGCGGGATATCTTCGAGGATTTGCCGCTTCGATCGACAATCGGCGTGGCCCTCGTTGTCGGTCTTACCCTCCCCATCGCCATCTCGGCGTGGCGTGAATCGGCGGAACGGCGCGAGACATTGCTCCACAACCTGGCCGACGAACACGCGCGTATCGTCGAGGCTCTCGCCATCGGAATGCAGACGCCCATTTGGGACGTCCGTCCGGACGCGGCCAAACCGCTGATTGACACCATCATGACCGACGACCGGGTAACCGCGGTCAGCGTCTCGGCGCCAGTCCTTTCCAGACCGTTGGCCGCCGGCACCCCGGGAATGGAAAGCGAGGACGTTTCGGCGCTGGAGCGACCGGTTGTACGCAACGGCACGCAGATCGGTACCGTGCGCATCGAGATGACGTCTGCCGCCATCGAAGCTGAAGCCCTCCGCCACGGATGGCAGGCGGCGCTCACGGCCCTTTTCCAGATCGGTTTCGGCCTTCTGCTCATCTTCCCGCTGATCCGGTTCAAGGTGCTTTCGCCGGTCCGGCGTCTCCTCTCGCAGTCCGAGGATTTGGCGGCGGGACGATTGAACCAACCGTTTAACTGGAGGCGCCGCGACGAACTTGGCGACCTGGGGCGCAGTTTCGAGACCACCCGCCACTCTCTCGACAGCCTTTTCTCCGATCTCGAACAACGAAACATAGAGCTTGCCGCGCGCGAGACGGAGCTTCGACAGCACACACGGGTCCTGCAAGCAACGCTCGACAACATGAACGACGGCATCACGCTGATCGACGGCGATCTGAGACTGCTGGCCTGGAATGACAGGTTCATCGAGACCTTCCGGTTTACATCCGACGAGATCCACGAGGGCCGCGTGGTTTCGGAACTGCATCCCATTTGGATCGAACGAGCCGGCTTTCCCCAGCGCTCGGCACCGGCCGTCGCCGATAAGCTGACGGAAGGATTTCAGCGTGGCATGGCGCATACCACCCAGATCGATACACCGGACGGCCAGGTCATTCTGTTCCGCCGCCGGCCCATGCCCGACGGCGGCTTCGTCTCCACCTATACCGATGTCACGGAACAGGTGCGGGCGCGGCAGAAGGCAGACGACACGCTGCAGCTTCTGAACGCGCTAATGGACGCTGTACCGGCGATCCTCCACGTCAAGGACCGGGAGCTTCGTTACCAGTTCGTCAACCGCTACTTTCTCGATCTGTTCGGGCTGCAGCGCGAAGACGTCCTGGGGCGGAAACTGTTCGATGTGCTGCGCCCGGAGATGCTGGTGGATTTCGAGGATCAGAGCCCTCAGGTTCTCTCCACCGGCGAGGCTCTGCCGTTCTACGAAATGGTCGTTCGGCGGCCCCGCGGTCAGCACGTGGACATGCTCGGCACCAAAGTCCCGTTGCTCAACGCCGAGGGCGAGGTCACCCATGTGGTCACCTTCGAGATCGACATTACCGACCGCAAACGCATGCAGCGAGCGCTGAGCGAGTCGGAGGAACTGCACCGCCTTCTGGTCGATCTGTCGCCCTATGGGATCGTGCTGCATGACGCCGACGGTATACTGTTCATGAACAAAGCGGGATGCCGCATACTCGGTGCCTCGGGACCGGACGCCGTGGTCGGCCGCAGTTATCTCGAGTTCATCGCTCCGACGGATCGAGAGCACGGCGAGGAACGCCTCGGCCGCATTCTGAAACGCGGCGAGAGCATGGATCAGGCCGAGCGCCACCTCGTCACCCTCGACGGGCGGGAAATCATCGTCGCCACCTCCGGCGTCCCCTTCCGCCGCGGCGAACAGGACCTGGCGCTCATCCTGTTCGTCGACATGACGATCATGAAGCGCGCCGAGGAAAAGATCGGACGCCAGCGCGAAGCCCTGCACCAGGCCGAGAAGATCAGCGCATTCGGCTCGCTGCTGGCCGGTGTCGCCCATGAACTGAACAATCCGCTCTCCGTCGTGGTCGGCCGTGCCACCATGCTCGGCGAAACCGACCTCGAGCCCTCGGTCGCCGATAGTATCGGCAAGATCAGAACCGCGGCGGAGCGCTGCGCCGGCATCGTCAAAAAGTTCCTCGCCATGGCGCGCCAACAGGCGCCGGAGCGGAACTTCGTGCGGCTCGACACAGTGATAGACCCCTGCCTCGATCTTCTCGCGTACGGCCTGGAGAGCGCCGGCATTCGCGTCGTCAAGTCGGTGCCCGCCGACCTCCCCGGAACCATGGCCGACTCCGAACAGCTGATGCAGGTGGTCAGCAATCTGCTCATCAACGCCAAGCAAGCCATGGAGGACTGGAGCGGACCGCGCGAACTGTCCATCGATGCTGAATTCGACGCTCAGGCCAACCGGATCCGCATCGCCGTCGGTGATAGCGGACCGGGCATCCCGGAAGAGATCCTCGGGCGCATATTTGACCCGTTCTTCACCACCAAGGGCCTCGGTGCCGGCACCGGCATCGGGCTCGCGGTCTGCCGCGGGATCATCGAGGCCCACGGCGGAACGATCGCCGCCGAAAACAAAGATACCGGCGGCGCCCGGTTTACCATCACCATTCCCGTGCTCGGAGGGCAAACGGCCACCGAACAAGCGATCCCCGCAGATCCACGGGAGACGGTCGTCCGCAAGCGGCTCCTGGTCGTCGATGACGAAGACGAAATCCGCTCCATGCTGGTGGAGATCTTGAGCCGGTCGGGATACCGGATAGACGAGGCCGCGAACGGGCGCGACGCGCTGGCCCGGATCGCCGAGACCGATTACGACCTGATCATTAGCGACCTGGTCATGCCGGAGCTCGACGGTGCCGGTCTCTATGACGAATTGTGCCGCCTGCATCCCGAGCTGGTTGATCGTCTGCTGTTCATCACCGGCGATGCGCTGAGCCCCGCCACCCGGCAGTTCCTCAAACGCGTGGAGCGTGCGGTGATCGAGAAACCATTCGTTCCCAACGACGTCCGCCACGCCGTGCGCGACGCCCTCGGCGATGGCGACGGACTGGAGTCGGAAGCCCAAAACTCGCGGGTCTGAGCTGCCATCAGCGTTTCTCCAGGTGCCGCGCCGGCCTGGCGGGAGTCATCAAGTCTTTGACAGACGGCGCGCGGAGTGTCACATGCAGTGCACGCGCACCGTGACTTGGGGGGAACGGAGGGAATCGTGAGCGTCGATATTGCGCAATGGCTTGAGAGTCTCGGACTTGGCGGCTGCGTCCAAGTCTTCGCCGCGCACGATATCGACTTCGAGACGCTTCCGCACCTCACCGACGAGGACTTCCGCGAACTTGGACTGTCGCTCGGCCACCGCCGCATTCTCGTACCGGCCATCGCCCAGCTTGCCGAGACCGGCCAGCCGGGGCGTCCGCCTACCGATGCCGGGGCGGAACGCCGGCCGCTCACAGTGATGTTCTGCGATCTGGTGGGATCGACGGCACTTACCGAAGGCCTCGATCCCGAGGAGATGCGCGAGGTCATCCGGTCCTACCACGAGCGGGTGGCCAGCGAGATCGTGCGCTTTGAGGGACACGTGGCCAAGTTCATGGGCGACGGCGTGCTGGCCTACTTCGGCTGGCCCCATGCCCATGAGGACGAAGCCGAGCGCGCCGTCCAAAGCGGCCTCTCCATCGTCAGAGCCGTCGGCGGCTTGGTCACCCCGGCGGGCGAAGCGCTGAAGGTGCGCATCGGCATCGCCACCGGCCTGGTGGTGGTCGGCGATCTCATCGGCGAAGGGGCATCGGCCGAGGAATCGGTGGTGGGCATGACCCCCAACCTGGCGGCCCGCTTGCAGAGCATGGCGGCGGTCAACCAAGTGCTGATCGGAGACAGCACCCGCGAACTCGTCGGCGCGCGGTTCGTCTACCAGGATCTGGGCACCCGCGAGCTGCGCGGTTTCTCCGAAGAGGTGCAGGTGTGGCGCGTGGTCCGGCCGATCGAAACCGAAAGCCGGTTCGCGGCCGCGCGGTCGCCGAACCTCACCCCGTTGGTGGGCCGGAGCGACGAACTGGCTCTCCTCCTGGAGCATTGGAACCAGGCCCGGCGGGGACGGGGCCAGGTCGTGCTGCTGTCCGGCGAGCCGGGGATCGGCAAGTCGCGTCTGGTCGTCGACCTGCACGAACGGATCGCCCAAGATCCCTACCGGCGCCTGCTCTATCAGTGCTCGCCGCATCACGCCAACAGTGCGTTCCATCCAGTGATTCAACAACTTCGGTTGTCCGCGGGGATCGCCGGCTCCGACAGCCCGGTCGCCAAGTTCGGCAAGATCGAACAGCTGCTGGAGCCGCACGCCGAGGAACCCGAGACCGCGATCCCGCTGATCGCGTCGCTGCTTCGTATTCCGCCGGTGTTCGCGTATCCGCCTCTGGATATCCCGCCGCAGCGCCAGCGCAAGAAAGTCATTGAATGCCTGGTGGGCCAAGTGCTGTCGCAGAGCCGGGAGCAGCCCGTATTCGTGGTGGTCGAGGATGCTCACTGGGCCGATGCGTCCATGCTCGAGTTCGTCAGCGCATTGATCGCCGCGGTGGCGACCCACCCCGTGTTCATGGTGGTTACGTTCCGGAGCGAATTCGACCACGCCTGGACCGAATTTCCGCATGTGTCCGCCATCATGCTTGACCGTGTCGGCCGGCCGCAGGCGACGGAGATCGCCCGGTCCATCGGCGGCGAGACCCTGCAGGACCACACCGTGGCGGAGATCGTCGAACGCGCCGAGGGCGTGCCGCTCTACGTCGAGGAGTTGACCCGGACGGTGGTGGAGGCGCGCCCCGATGACGACGACGGTGCCGAGGTCGTCCCCGCGTCCTTGCAGACATCGCTTGTCGCGCGGCTCGACCGGCTCGGCGACGCCAAACAGATCGCCCAGATCGCCTCGGTGATCGGCCGGGAATGCCGCCACGATTTCCTGGCGGCGCTGGCCCGAATGGCCGGGTTCCACGCCGAGGGTGCCCTCGGTCGCCTGGTGGGCTCGGAGCTGATGCAGCGTCGCGGCTCGCCGCCCGATGTCGTCTACAGCTTCAAGCACGCGTTGATCCAGGACGCCGCCTATTCAACCCTGCTCAAGCAACGCCGGAAGGCGCTTCACCTGCATATCGTCGAGATGCTGGAGGACGGAACGGGACCGGGCCGCCAGGAGAACATCGATTTGCTCGCTCATCATGCGCTCCGCGCCGAGGACTGGAAGCGTGCATTCGCGTATTTCGACCAGGCTGGCAGAGACTCGATTGAGCGGTCGGCGTTGCGCGAGGCGGTCGGTTACTTCGAACAGGCGCTGGTGGCATCGCGCAACCTGCCGGAGTCGCCCGACGGGACCGCCAGGGTGATCGATCTCACATTCGAGCTGCGCAACGCGCTCTGGGCGCTGGGCCAATTCGCGGCGATCCTCAAACACCTCGACGAGGCGGAACAGCTGGCGGCGGGTCTGAACGACGAGATCCGGCTTGGCTGGGTTTCGGTCTATCGCGGCGCCAGCCTGTGGCAATTGGGCCGGTCCGACGAATCCAAGGCCGCCGCCGCGCGCGGCTGGGAGATCGGCCGCGCGTCCGGCACCCGGCCGCTGGAGATCGCCGGCAGTTTTTATCGCGGCTGCGCGTACGTCACCACCGGCGAGTGCCGCACCGCCGAGCAGTACTTCGAGTGGGTGGTGGAGGCGCTGCCGGGCGATCTGGCCAAGGACAAATGTGGCCTGCCTTTCGCGCCGGCGATCATCGCGCGGTCCTGGCTGGTGTGGTCGTACGGCGAGCGGGGCGAATTCACCCTCGCCGACCGGCACGCGCGCCTCGCGGTGGACCTCGCCGAACAGCTGACCCAGCCATTCAACCGGGCCCACGTCTACCTCGATTTCGGATACTACCATCTGGTGCGCGGCCGCCACGGCGCCGCGCGGCGCACCCTGAGCCAGGCCGCCGGCGTGATCGACACCTGGGGCCTGACCTATCTAGCGCCCTTTACGCTCGGTTTCCTCGGCCATGCCCATGTGCAAGCCGGCCAATTGGACGAGGGTCTGGCGCTGCTGGAGGACGCCCGCGGCCGCTATGACAGGATCCGGCTCGGCCTGTTCAAATCCTTGGTCGGCTTCCAGCTCGCCGACGCGTACCTGCGCGCCGGCCGCCCCGCGGATGCCCAGACCACGCTGGACACCGCGCTTGAAATCGCCCGGTGCCGCGGCGAACGCGGCCACGAGGCCTATGGCCTATTCGTCCAGGGCGACATCGCGCGGCGTGCCGGGCCGGACCACCGGAACCGCGCCCTGCAGGGTTACACCGGCGCGCTCGCCCGCGCCGAAGAACTCGGCATGGCCCCCCTCGCCGCCCGCTGCCACCTGCGCCTCGGCCGGGTGCTGTCGGCTGCGCAATCGAGCGAGGCCGACAGGCATTCCCGGATCGCCGACGAGATGATCGAGACGCTGGGCCTGGGGCGGATCGGAGCCCCTGTTCTGTAAGGTTCGGTGGGCCAACTGTTTCCGCGGAGCTGGCCTGATCAGGGCAGCGGCGACACCCCGAAAGCAACCGGGTGCAGCATGAGCAGCAGAACAAAGGCGCCGATCCCCACGGCTGCCCGGAGCGCGGTCGTCGACCACGATTCCGGACGGGGCAACAGGGGACCGGCCGCCACGGCGTCGCGCAACGCGGACCACCGCGCCTCGCCGAGAAGTCGGCGTTTCCGCCGGTCGATGATGCCCATGCCCAGCAGCGCAAAGCCTGCGAACATCCCGAACATCAAGACATGGGCAAGGTCCCCGTTTGGCGGCAAATGCAGCGCCGCCCACAGCGCGAGGCTCACCAACAAAGGGTGCCGGGTCCACCGTATCACCCCGGGCCGTGCCGGATCGAACTGGTCGTTGCCCAGGCCGCCGAAGGAAAACGGATTGGGCCGCCCGATGGAAAGGGCAAGCAGCAGGCACACGATCAGCATTCCGACCAGCGCGGCATCCCGCTGCCACGGCGCGGGCTCCCACAAAAACACGAAAGGCGCGCGGTCCGCCGCCACGATCAGCCAGGTCATCATGACGAGCGATAGCGCCGAATAGGCCAGGGTAAATCCGCGTGCGCCCAAAACGCCCACCAGCCGGGACTTCACCGCCGGGCGCACGGGCAGCGAGTGGGTCAGCAAGAACGCGCCAAACACGCCGGCAAACGCGATCCACCCCATCAGCCGCGCTCGGATCCGAATGGCAACAACAGTGCCGCGCCGGTCCGTTCGCACATCCCCTCCGCGGACGCCCATCTCATATCAGCGGGCCGTGTCGTCTCGGCTGCGTTTGAGAACCGTGCCGTCCGGGTCGCAGATCAATCGGACCCGGCGGTGCCGGTGCCAGAAGGTGAGACGACACCGGTCGGCATCCTCTCCCTCGCCGGTCTCGAACAGGCTGGTGATCTCCGCCGCCTTCATCTTTACCGGCACCTCGCTCGGGTCGAGGTCCAGCAACGGGCCAAGATCCTCGGCCGCGATATCGACGCCGTCCGGGTTTATCTTCACCTTCATGACCTCATCTCCGGCAAAGCAGATCCTTGCGTGGGCGGCAAGGCGCAATCGGCCAGCGTGTGGCCATCCATCTCGTCGAGGAAGGCGGCTTCCGCCCGGCCGAGAAATCCTCGCAGCCGGCAGACCGGCGAAATCATGCAGCCGCCGCCATCCGCCTGAAAGCATTCCACCAGGGTTTGATCCCGCTCCAGCAGACGCACCACTTCGCCCAGCCGGATGGCGTCGGCGGGACGGGCCAGCCTGGCGCCGCCGCCGCCGCCGCGCCGGGTTTGGACAAAGCCCGCCTCGGCCAGCACGGCAATGGCCTTGGTGAGGTGATGGCGGGAGATGCCGAATTCATCGGCGATCTCGGCCGTGTTCCAGGTGCGTTCGCTATCGCTGGCAATGCGCATCAGCGCACGCAGACCGAAGTCGGTAAAGGATGTCAGGTGCATTTCCCGCCCTCATTGTCGCTATTTTTGTTTTCGCCGTTTTCTTTATCGCTGTCGGTTTACAACGGAGCGCTCGCGCTGTAAATGGTATTTGAAATACCAATTCAGGGGGCCCGAGCGGTGACGCAGTCACAGGAATCACCCACCGGAACGCAGCCGAGCGACCCGCCGCCCCCGAAAACGGCCCCCATGACGCCTCCCATATCGCCAGAGAGAACCGCAAACAGCGCGGCAGACGGGACAGCTAACAAAACCGTACAGAGCCGGACGGCTCGGGCGGTCTGGGCGACCGTCGGCGGCGTTTCGCTTTTTCTTGCCTTGCTCGGGGTTATTCTGCCGCTGCTGCCGACGACGCCTTTCGTGCTGCTGGCCGCCTTCGCGTTTGCCAAGAGCATCCCCAGGGTCCGCACATGGCTCACCGGGCATCGGATTTTCGGCCCGATCATCGCCGACTGGGAAGCTCACCACGCCATCGCTCCCCGCTACAAGGTGCTGTCCTGCGGGCTGATGGCCGCGGTCTTCATCGGCAGCCTGCTCGCCGGCGCGTCGACGACCATCCTGATCGTTCAGCTGGTTTTGATGTCGGCGTCGGTGACCTTCATCCTAACCCGCGCCAACGGCCCACGCCCCCCTGCTGGACCAGCCGCCAAGGAAAAGCACCCTGTACTTCGGCTAGCGACAAGCCATACTCGTTTTCCATGGTAAGGCCAGTTGGGCACTGCTCGCGGAAGCGGCATTGCCGGGTCAGGTGACCAGGGAGTGAAAACAGATGCGCCCGGACAGCTCGCTCGATAATGAGCGCAAACTTTCTCGGGGTTATCCCTTGCACATCCAGATCGCGACGCTTTTCTCGGCGCTGATCCTTGCGTCGGGTGCAGCGATAGCCTGGTTCAATTATGAACGTACGGAGCATATCGTTCTTAGCGCCGCTGATACGGTATTTGACAGATTGCACTCGGAAATTGCGGCAGATCTCGCCGCAGGCGCACGTCTAAACCACACGACGGTCGACATGCTGTCGGTGGCGCGGATCAACGAGGCAACCACTCTCGCAGAACGTCTGGAGAGTTTGCATCTGTTTACCGAGGCGCAGCGCCGCAACGATCGTTTACATTCTCTCTATATCGGCTATGCGGACGGCGACATGTTCTCCGTCATTCCAATGCGCACGGATGCTCAACGTGCGTTCTACCGGACGCCTGAGAATGCGGCCTACGTGGTGTGGTCCATAGACGATGACGAGGAGCAGGCCAGCACCTCCAAGTACCTATTCTATGACGCTGATCTCAATTGGATTAGCGAGAGAGCCGTGAGTGGTGACCCATATGATCCTCGAACACGCCCGTGGTATTCCGCAGCATTGCTGGCCACGCGGGTCACCGTCACGCCCCCTTATCCCTTTTTTACGACGGGAGCCATTGGCGCGACGATAGCGCGCCGGGGCCGTAATGGCCGAGCCGTCGTTGCGGGTGACGTTACGTTGGAACGCTTGTCGGCCATTCTCTCCGATTACGAAATCAGTCCCTCAGCGGGAGTCGCCATTGTCAACGAAAAGGGAGAGGTCTTGGCATATCCGGACGCGAACGCGCTATTGCGTCCCGCCGAAGCCGGCTCGAGCGACGGGTTGCGGACAGTGGCGGAGCTCGGCGTGCCGGTTCTCGAGCATATCGTCGGCTTGCCGCGCGAGGACACGGACACACCGACGTTCGAGTGGAAGGGAGAAAGATGGAAAGGCGGTGTACGCACCTTGCAGATGCCGGAGACGACACCGGTTTATTTGGCCATGGCGGCCCCAGAACAGGAACTGGTAGCCGATGCGGTGCGCATACGACAGCAATCGCTGCTGTTGACCGGTGGGTTGTTGCTGGCCGTGTTGCCCCTGGCCTGGATCATTTCCCGGATGATTTCGCGGCCCCTGCGTAAGCTCGCGGCGGAGGCGCGATCCGTTCAGAGCTTTGATTTTCAGGCCGGCGTCCCTATGCGTTCATTTGTTCTTGAAATTGACCGCCTTGCCACCGCGATGGACGCCATGAAGCGGACGGTGCGCAATTTCCTGGCCATGTCCGCCGATCTCTCGGCGGAGCGCCGGTTCGGCCGGCTGCTGAGCCGCGTCAATCAAGAAAGCCTTACCGTCACCGGTGCTGATGCGAGTGTCCTCTATCTGGTGAGCGAGCAGCACACTGCCCTGATACCCGCCGACTCGCGGGTCAACGGCGGCGCTGATGATATCGATATTGAGCAGCTGATGCGGGTGCCTCTGGAAACACCTGACGCGGAGTCGGGCGGACTCGTTCGGGCGGCGCGCTCCGGCGAAGCCCAGGATTTTGGCGTGGACGCTACGCGGCTGGCGGCCCTCGGTCTGTCGGAGCTGGGTGAAGGTGCCGGTACGGTCGCAACCGCGATACCATTGAAGAACCCGACCGGCCAGGTCGTCGGCGTGTTGTGCCTGTTTTTCCGAACCGGGGCATCCGATGATGTCCCACCGACGAGTCCGGAGCGCAGGGCCTTTGTCCAAGCGCTTGCCGGCGTGACCGCGACGGCGATCGACAACCAGCGCCTGGTAAAGGCCCAGAAGGACCTGCTCGATGCATTCATAAAACTTGTGGCCGGCGCAATCGACGCCAAATCGGCATACACGGGCGGCCATTGTCAGCGTGTCCCCGTCCTCACGCGGATGTTGGCGAAAGCCGCCTGCGACAGCAACGCGGAGCCCTTCCGTGATTTCCAGTTGAACGAAGAAGGATGGGAAGAGCTCGAAACGGCCTGTTGGCTGCATGATTGCGGCAAGGTGACCACACCAGAATACGTGGTCGACAAGGCGACAAAACTTCAGACGATCTACGATCGCCTTCACGAAATCCGGATGCGGTTTGAGGTATTGAAACGCGATGCCGAAATCGGATTCTGGAAAAACGTGTCCGGCGGTGGCGACGAACAGGCCCTGCGATCGGCTCTAACGGAGCAGCACCGTGTTCTCGACGAGGAATTCGCCTTCGTTGCCGAATGCAACCTCGGCGGTGAGTTCATGGCTCCGGAACGGGTCGAGCGGCTGCGCCAGATTGGGTCGCGCACGTGGTTGCGCACACTGGACGATCGTCTGGGCCTGTCCTGGGAAGAACGGACGCGGAAGGAACGCGAGCCCCTCCCGTCCCTGCCGGTCGAGGAGAGACTCCTCGCCGACAAGGCGGAGCACATCATCGATCGGCCCGAAAACGCACGCATGGCCAAAGACAATCCGTGGGGGTTCAAGCTCCAACAGCCCGAGCACTTGTACAACCTCGGGGAAATCTACAACCTGTCGGTGGGAAGAGGCACGCTCACGCCTGAAGAACGCTATGTGATCAACGATCACATCGTTCAGACGATCATGATGCTGAGCCAATTGCCATTGCCCCATCATTACGCACGTGTCGTGGAGTACGCCGGCGGGCACCACGAGAAATTGGATGGAACCGGCTATCCGCGTCGGCTTTCAGTATCGGACATGAGCCTCCCGGCCCGGATGATGGCGATTGCCGACATATTCGAGGCGCTGACCGCCAGTGACCGACCCTACAAGAAGGCGAAGCCACTGAGCGAGGCGGTTCGTATAATGAGCGTTATGTGCAAGGACAAACACATCGATCCGGACTTGTTCGCGCTTTTCCTGTCGTCGGGCGTTTACCAGGATTACGCCCAGCACTTCCTTGAACCTGAACAAATCGACGAGGTTGACATTGGCGCCTCGCTGGCGGCGGTAAAATGAAGCGGATTGTGGCCTCATGTTGGTGGGAGAATTTTCCGCCGATAGAGGCAAGACATCGGCCCCAGCCGATCGCTTACTGCGGTTTTCCATTGCTTCCCACGGCCGCCCGCTTACCAACCGCCCCCCGCCCGCGCGGCGGCGCAGGCTCCATGAAGGCCAGAGAACATGCTCACAGAGCCCAGGAAATGCACTGATTCTTAAGTTTGGGGCGTTCCGGAAATGGCTTTAAATGACGCTCGCCGTACGGCTGCCGTCGCGTTTTTCCTGTATGTTTTTCGCGTCGCCTTCTAACATAATTAGCCTTGGCCGCGGGGGAAGTAGAGCGAAACTGGGCTTAGTCCAGTCTACCCCAGTAAACGGACTCCAATCCCCTTGGCGCACGGCGGTGACGTTTGACCCACAGCTGCCGTTGGAATGGTTTGCAGCCTTCCATTATCATAGGTGCCGACACAGGCGCTGCTGAGCCCTTTGGAGGCTCTTACCGATTTGAGGACACGCCAAGAACCGTGATAACCATGGCCATGGCATCGGTGGGAATGATGGACAAATCCAGATTTGGGGAAGGGAAAGTTGAACGCGCGGAAGTTATAACGAGGTATCGGCGCCTGAGGGAGCTCAGCCGAAAACATGGCGATGCGATCCTCAAAAGGCTTCCGAAAAAGACAGTGCTTGATTGGGGTAAGCGCCTTGGCTTGGTGCGAAGAAAAACCTTCATCGCTTCGAGCACTGAAGAAATGGCCCTTGCTTTTGATTTAGCGCTGTTTTCAACACGACCAGGAAAAATTTCTCCTGTCGAGCGGTATCGCAGAACATCGGAGTTTCCCGTAGGCAGTGAAGATGATCTGGTGCTTGATGCCATGTGTCGCTCACGTTTCTCCTTGTTCTTGGTCAAGCGTCGACATTTGGCCGCAGGACTGATCTTGGAAGACTTGTTACGCCAAGAGGAGGTGTGGCTCATGGACGAGGGGTTCGAACAAACGGTGCCAGATGGACATGCTCTTGCCAGCCGAGTAACTAAGCCCGACGCCTTTCACATGACGACCGGTGCGGCAATTCCCATAACCCGTGAAGCCATGGAAGACGTAGCAGCGGCATTCCCTTCCCTTGACGCTTATCTCGCCGATGGCACAAACGTCAGGTTTATCGAGACTGTTTATCGAAGTGCTGTTACCCACGGGCTGATGGACACGGTGGTGATGGAATAGCGAATATCTAGGACTTCGAACGATGATCGATGACATAGAGAAATCTGTGGCGCTGGTGGAGAGAATGAAGGCTACATTGCCCATGCGTGCGTTTACGACCATGGAATTACGAAAAACCTTACAGCAAAGTTCGGAGCAGATTTTTCCGCACGAGTGTAGCGTCAATGAGATTAGATACATGGGCGACGAAGGCGGCATCGCATGCAGTCTCGATTTCGGCTTTAGCGATACCAAGGTGGTGCATATCGTCTCGATCACGCATCTCAGGTTCGACCGCAGCAATCCGCTTGCACGCGAAATCGAGGCCTATTGTAAGCATAGGATCAAGCGACTCAAAAAGCTCCATCATGAGATGGGATGGTCTTGACGTATTTGGCGGTTCGTCGAGGTGATCGGATTGTTGCAGGTACAGCCGCTCTTGGCTATGGCCGGGGATGCCGGCCCGGTGCCAACCGCGACGGCAATACCCTCAGCTACGGACCATCACTCAGGGTGACGAGAACCGTCACTGATGACCCACTGCGGTCTAACGCTAGTGAGGGTTCGTCGCCGGATACGCAGTAACAAGCTCCGGAAAGAACACGTCGCAGCATCGCAGGCGCCAGCGGTCGCCTTCGGGCAATCGGCCATCATCAGTGTCTGCCCAAGGTCGGGGAGCCGCTTGTCGGGTCCGGATACTTGGATCAGCTTGGCGACGCTAAGCCGGCCCTTTCCATCGCACTTCGAGCAGCGGACCTCGATCATCGACATACAGTTTTTCAGTTAGGCAAGTGTGACGGAACCTTCGGCCATCAATGCACATCGCTGTCGGCCGCTCTTGTGCCAGCCGCTCATCATGGCACATGCCCGCGAGTATCGGCGCTGAGATCGTGTGCACAGGCCGATTCGGACTGCTACCCAGGCGATGATGGTTGTATACTTTAGGAGAAATTCCGCGGGAATTTTGAGGAACATGCCCGATAGGCTGATGATGGGAGGCGGCCATGCACGCAGTGATTAGACGATATCGATTCGATCCGAGCAACGCCGACGAGATCAATCGTCGAATTAGAGACGTCTTCGTACACCTCCTCCAGAAGACACCCGGTTTCGTAACCTACTACTGGCTGGATACAGGTGAGGGCGAGGGAGCTTCGCTCAGCGTCTTCCGAGATGAAGCCGGGGCGGAGGAATCGGTTCGGATCGCCGCAAACTTTGTCGAACAACATTTAGC
The DNA here is from genome assembly GCA_937127205.1 of uncultured Rhodospirillales bacterium. Classification (GTDB taxonomy): domain Bacteria; phylum Pseudomonadota; class Alphaproteobacteria; order Rhodospirillales; family Defluviicoccaceae; genus CAKZLS01. The sequence continues at coordinate 4,326 of CAKZLS010000372.1, read as the reverse complement.
GACGCTTTTGGGAAAGCCAGAGATCATACAGGGCGAAGTTCGCACGCACACTTGACCGGAAGAGACAGTACACTGCGCCATCGAAAACCTTGCTGCAGCGGTGCAGCGATGCCCGGTGTTGTCGGTCGTTGAGCGCTTGGACAGCTCAACGTGAACCAAACAACCCCCCCACCCGGGCGCGGCGGTGCGGCATAAGGCAAGGGACGAGCAGTATGCTGGCTGACAGTGGGCCGATCCCTTCACTGTTGCTCGTAGGCGCTAACCCGACCAGCGCCGATGCCGATCTGGACCGTCGGTTTTGACCCGTTGCCGACTCTCCTTCTCACTCGATCGTTGAACCAGTTTTCGGCATTAGCATCTATTCGAATGCGGGGCAAACAACGAAAAAGCATGCTCAATTTTTCAATTTGAAGTTGACGATCATTTGACGATAGACGACGATATCTAGGTCCGAGTTCCCGATCGGGCGACTTAAAAGTCCATTTTTCAGCCCGCCAACGGCGCGGGCGACACGGGGGAGGGACTCATCATGATCTATCACAGGTTAGGTGCGCTGACCATTGCCGGCGCGGTTGTTTTTTCGTTCTCGGCCCACGCGGGCGAACAGCCTCAGAAAGGGCGTTACATTAATATCCCCGAAGAGACGAAATGCACCAAGGTGGAAGGAGAAAAGGGCCACATTGTTTGCACGTACATGATGACGAGCGTCGCCGTTAGCGATGACGGCGAGATGAGAAAGCGTTCGGTTGTTGGGTTCCTGGATTTGACCAACGGCCAGGGACCTGTCCAAGGCCACATCGTATCCACCTTAGCCGACGGATCCACATTTGCCTCCACTTTTGAAGGGGAGGGCAAGATAGAAGGTGATAGAGGCCCGGTGATGAGTGGCACCTATCGCTGTGTAAGCGGCACGGAACGTTTCGCGGGCATCGAGTGCAAGGGAACATTTACCAGCCAGAGACAAGAGGGCGGTTTCTCGCAAGGTACTTACGAGGGCACGATGACCTTGCCCGACTGATCTCAAACATAAAAACACAGTATTGGTTTTGCAGCGGCGGGGCTTCGGGCCCGGCGCTCGCTGTTCCCTGGTGATCCCCCTCGCACTAGGTGTTTGATCCCAAATTGTATTGTGAGAAGCCGCGATGAGCCGGTAGCTCCGTAAGACCGGTCTTGGCTAAGAGCGCCATTGGCCGGGAAGTCCTGGCGACGGGGAAACAACCTCAGTAAGCGGAAGCTCGATGGCCGATGGTCCGCTTTCACCCGGGTTGGTCAGCACGACCCCAGACAGCGGACCCGCCATGGAGCGCCCTGGCTAGGCCGGACTTGACCCACTGCCGACTCCGGCTGGCCTGGCTCATCGTTGCTTGCTCGGGTCCGCTGTCTTAAAAAGCGGACCATAGGAGGAGGAGGCGCACCTACGCGATTAGCCATAAGCGGAAGACCGGGAGGTTCCTCAATTTACGGTCGTCGGCTGTGCGCGCGCCATCTCCGAAAAGATCTCGACAAGTGCTGCTGACACGCAGTTGTCTGCTACGCTACCGTTGCCGCTGCTCGCGTAAATGAGGAAACGCGCAAATGGATGCGAAGACACCGATGCATTCCGAGAGTGTGCAATCCCATGGAGCGTTCGAGCAAATGAACGTTGCCTATCTTCGCTCCAGGGCAGAATCATATCGGTTCTGCGTCGCTCGCTTTTGGGAAGCGTGAAGACCGTGACTCCTTCCTTGATCGTTTCCACGACGTCCAGCGTGTCTAGTGTTTCCGGATCGACGGCCGTCGGGTCGGCGGACAGAATCACCAAGTCCGCGACCTTACCAACTGTCAGTGAGCCTTTCTGATCTTCCTCGAAATGCTGGTAGGCCGGCCAGATCGTCATGGCCTTTAGGGCAGTGATTACGTCTACCCTTTGATGCGGGCCGAGGATATCCCCCGATCGAGTCCGACGGGTGACCGTCGCGGAAAGCACGCGGATCGAATCTGGAAATGCGACGGGCGCATCATGGTGGGATCCGAAGCGCATTCCGCGTTTCACGAGCCAACCCGTCGGCGAAATGTTCTCGGCATTGATTGGACCGACCGTGTGGTCACGGTGCCAATCGCCCCAATAGAACGTGTGCATGGGAAATAGCGAGGGGAAAACGTCGAGACGCCTGTAGGCGTCAACTTGGTCTTCGCGGAGAAACTGGCCGTGAATAAGCACCGGCCGACGGTCGCCACCGCCATGCTTCGCCTTTGCGGCCTCGATGCTGGAGATGAGGAGATCAGAGGCGGCCTCCCCATTGGCGTGAGTGATGATCTGGATATCGTTCTCGTAAGCCCAGTCGATCGCGTCAATGGTTTCTTCGCGCGTGGCGGCCGCGTATCCCTTATAGCCAGGCTCGTAATCGCCGACCGGGTCGTAGTAAGGCCGGTCGCGCCACGCGGTAAAGCCCTGGGGCGATCCGTCAATCGTGAGTTTTGCCCCGGCAACGCGTAGTCTGTTGACGTAGGTGCTGCTGACGTTGTCCTTGATGAATTGCCGATCCACGAGCACGTCGGGGTAGGTCACAACGTCAATCTTAAACTCTCCTTGGGCCGCAACGGTCCGCATGACCTCCACGGTTCCAGGCATCGACCGGCCTTCCTGCGCCGTTGTGTATCCATAACGGGTCCAGAGTTCAGCTCCGGCGATCGCGAAGGCCTCGAATCCCGATGGGCCGAGATTGGCGAGAAGTTTCACTAGGGCTTTGAAATGCGCTGTCTCCTCCAGTACGCCGTCGGGCTCTCCGTCGTCCCTACGGCGGATGATCCCACCGGCAGGGTCTTTGGTCTCCGAGGTGTAGCCAGCGATTTCTAGCGCCTTGGAGTTCGCTGACCCGAAATGACCCGACTGGTGAACGATATAGACTGGGAGGTCAGCCGAGACCGCATCGAGTTCATCGCGGGTCGGATGGCGCAGTTCGGTGAGTTGTGCTGGATCGTAACCGAAACCGACGATGAGATTCACCTTCTTAACAATTTCGTCATTGTTCTGTATCCAGGCGCTCAGCGTGCTCTGCAAGCTGGCGATGTCACGCACTTCTCCATCAGGAGGGGCGAGCAAATTAGCCGAGAGGGCCTGGAGCCCGCCCATCACCACATGACCATGACTGTCGACGAAGCCCGGAAGAAGTGCGCGGCCCCCCAAATCAACGACCACGGTCCGCTCGCCCCTGTGATTCATCACATCTTTTTCGCGACCCACCGCGAGAATCCGGCCGTCCTTTACGGCCACGGCTTCGGCGCGCATGGCGCCATCTTCCATGGTGATGATCGATCCGCCGCGCCAAATTTTGTCCGCTACATCTTGTGCGATGGCCGCAGAAGCAGCAAGCGAAAGGGCAGCAGCAAACAGGATGGTTCTGGTCATTGCACCGAAATCCCTCGCCCAAAGAGTTTAAGAAAATTGGCATTAGCGTCTTACAATAGAGCGCTCGCGACAAGCACTACGAAAGTCCGGCTTCTCCGTTACTCGCAGCGCCGGCGGGTCGGACAACACTGTGAACAACGGCTTCGGGTCAAGACCCACTGTCCCCGCTCCTCAGTGAATTTCCGCAATCCTATCCGAAAGCGGCCGTTCGGCAAGCCTTCCTTACAGCGGTCCGCCAAGTCCGCCCGTGGCTAGGAGCGCCATTGGCCGGGAAGTCCTGGCGACGGGGAAACAACCTCAGTAAGCGGAAGCTCGATGGCCGATGGTCCGCTTTCACCCGGGTTGGTCAGCACGACCCCAGACAGCGGACCCGCCATGGAGCGCGCTGGCCGGGTTGGACGTGACCCAACGCAGAAATTGCCAAAAACCCTTATCATCCCACTGACGTCACTTCCGTCTGGGGCTCACGCCAAGTACGCTGTCCCGCGATACGGGTCGATGCCCGTACGCGCAGATGCCGAAGCCAACTTTTGACGGTAACGTCTATCTGCTGGGTTGACACCCAAAACAAAGATGGCGGATGCGCGGACACTGCCTAAGTTTTGTTGATGGGCGAGCTTGGCACATGAAAATATTCGTCAGAACGTGTCGCTAATCACAAGTATGGCGCGCACCATAAGAGGTCGGTAGAATTACCAAATCAATCCCGACACTGCATACGGATGCTCCGGCAGCCCCCACAACCGCGGAGGCATAAAGCAATAATGACTATTGATTACGACCAAGGCCACATAGCAGAGCAATACAAAGAGGCGAAACAACAACCTTGGCGATGGCGGGTTGAAACTTATTCACTTATGAATCTGATCGGTGATGTCACAGGCAAAAAGGTATTAGACGTTGCCTGCGGCGAGGGCTATTTCACCCGCATTCTTCGT
>CAKZLS010000371.1 GCA_937127205.1 uncultured Rhodospirillales bacterium | reverse complement strand
CGCTGCCACCCGGCATTTCCCGCATCGGCCTCGGCGAGGCGCTCCCTGATGGCCAGGGACGCCCGGTAGCTGTCCAGCGCTTGCGCCAGATTGCCCTGCTCAACAAGCACGTCACCGCGCTCATTCAGGGCACAACTCTCGTCCCGCTCGTCACCGGACTCCCGGGCGGTCCTTTCCGCCCTATTGGCCGCATCCAGCCCGTTCGCGAGGTTTCCGGCCTGCCGCTCCAGCCGGGCGACCTCGATCCAGGTCCAGGTGTCTTCGGGCTCCAACTCGGCGGCGCGGCGAAAGGCTTCGAGGGCGGCCTTGGTGTCGTCCAAATAAGCCAGGCTCCCCAGATGCCGCGCCGCCTCCGCCGCGTCGTGCAGGTCGGCTTTTCCTTTCTCCAGGGCCGCCTTCCCGGCTTCCGTCTTGCGCTCCATCACTTCGGCGAACAGCGTCATGGCGGCGGAGGTGTCACCGGCGGCGAGTTGCGCGAGCGCCGCTTCGATACCCGGCGGCGCATCGGGTTCCGCCGCCTTTGTGGTTAGAGCGTCCACCGCCGCATTGAGGCTGCGGATGGTGTCGTCCTTGAGTGCGCCCTGTTGTTCAAGCTCCTCGACCCGGATCTGAAGCGCGGCCTTTGCGGCTTCCGCCTGCCCAGCTTGCCGCTCCAGATCCGCCAGCCGCTCGCCGACGGCGGGGTCAACGTTGCCGAGAAGCTCTCTAAGAATACCCCTGAGATCATTCCACAACCGATCGCCGAAGACATCGGGGCCCTCATACGAAATGAATGAACGGGCGAACGAGCCATCCGGATTCATGAAACCGGAGAAAAAGGTCTTCACGGCGTCGTACTGAGCTTTTTTCGCCTCGAACTCGGGATCGTCAACGTCGATCCGGGGCTTTTGGGTGCGGCGGTAAACCAGGATGTCCGGTTGCGGGTCGGCGTTCAGCGCGTCCAGGTATTCCCATTCGGTGCCGGAGAGGTAGGGCTCGCCATCGGGTTTCTTGAATTTGCCGAGGTCGAGGTGAGAGCCGAGGCGCGACCACAGAATGACCACGACGATGTCGCACTCAGAGGGCTTGCGGCCGAACTGGTTCACCGCCTCCTGGGGAGTGATGTTGGCGGTCATGGGCAGAGGCGCGTCGGGGTCGTCCCAACTGATGGGCTCAAAGGTGACGCGGTCGCGCAGAAGCCAGTCCTTGGCCAGCTTCTTCTGGATCACCTTCTCGGCGATGCGGCGCTCCTCGGCTACATCGCCGGGCGAGGACAGAAAGATACGCACGTGCGACGACGGCGCGTCGCTGCGTTTGGCTTCGTTTCCCGCCCCTTCCGGCATTCCCCCCGATCCCCCGTCCCGGATCGTTTAAGAAGCTTAAAATATGCAAGGGATTGAATCGAAAGAAAAGCGCTTTCAGAGCCTCCCGCGCCGTCTTCGCGGACCGAAGGCGCGGTGATCCGGAAACCACGCCGGTTCAGTCGCTTGCGGCGAGGTTTTGCTCGGCTGTGGGTAGCCACTCCTGGTCCGCAGGCGACAACTGGCCGTCAGCGTCCAGTTTCTTCAATATCCTGACCACGGCCTGCCAATGGACGCGGGACTGGGAACCAATTTCCGCCAAGCGCCAGTGGGACCAGGCCAAGTCGCGCTGCGACCCGGGATTTCCCCCATCGGCCTCGGCCAGCCGCTCAAACGTTAAATGCGAAGCCCAATAGCTTTCCAGTGCCGCCGCCACGTCACCTTGGTCGAAAAGCGCGTCGCCGATCTTGTTATGCGAGATGGACAGATCGCGCTGCCACCCGGCATTTCCGGAATCGGCCTCGGCGAGGCGCTCGGCAATGGCCAGGGAACTCCGATAGCTTTCCAACGCGTCCGCCAGATTGCCCTGGCCGGCAAGGATGTCGCCGATCTCGTTATGCGAGGCCATCACCAATCGCTGCCATTCGCGGTTGCTCGGATCGTGCGCAGCGAGGCGCTTGGCCGTCTCAAGGCTACTACAGTAATTTTCAAGTGCTCCGAAGACATCTCCCTGTGCGAACAAGACATCGGCAATTCGAGCGTGAATAGCACCGAGATCATAATGCCACCCGGAATGTCCTGGATCTTCTTCGGCGAGGCGCTCCGTTATGGCCAAGGCCGCCTGGTAGCTTTCCAGCGCTGGCGCCAAATTGCCCTGCGCTCGAAGCACGTCGCCGCGCTCGTGCAGGGCAATGCCCGCGTCTTGGTTGTTGCCGGACCTTCGGGCGGCTGCTTGCGCCCTGTCCGCGGCCTCCAGCGCGCTCGCGAGGTTTCCATCCTGACGCTCCAGCCGGGCGATCTCGATCCAGGCCCAGGTATCTTCGGGCTCCAGCTCGGCTGCGCGCCGGAAGGCTTCGAGAGCGGCCTTGGCGGCTTTCGCCTGCTCCGTCCGCCGGTCCAGATTCGCCGGCCGTTCGCCACCAGCCGAGTCCGCGTCGCCAAGATGCATTCTACGGGCGCCTCGTCGATCTTTTCAGAGGTCAAAAATATGCAAGGGATCGAACCAAAAGAAAAGCGCGTTCACGGCTGTCCCAACGGCTTTACCGACCGAAAATAAACCGTTTTCCTCAATCCGCGCGGGCATTCGTTGCGTACATAACCATGTAAAACTCGAAGGCTCTGGTGGGACCGTAACAATGGCCTGTGGGTGAGGGAAATTGATCGCCGGCGCGGGCCTTGGGAGAGCCGCTCAGGCGGTTGCGGTCATGGGTCACAGACACAAAGACGCGAATATCCACCAAGTTACCAAGGCGCGCGGGCACTACCGGCCGCGGAACATCGATCGGAAAGCGTTTCCGCTGATCTCGCGGCGCTGCCTTGGCTGCGGTGCCCTGTTCAAGAGCGATGTGCCCGTCAACATAAATCGCATTTGTCCAAAATGCGAGGGCTCGGAGCACCGGGACAACGGCATGTTCGGGCCGGGGGCGTGTGTGGTCAACGACGGCGGATGGTCGTCGAGCGACGTAGAGGATTGATGGAATGAATATGATCCGACAACCGGCAAAAGGTCCCGCGTTTGTGTCGCTGGACTCTTTCGGCACGGCCCTGAATGTGGTCGTCGTGGGCGCCAGCGGCGGCATCGGCGGGGCCTTCGCAGATCATCTTGCCGGCAGCGACCGCGTGGCCCGGGTGACCGCGCTCTCTCGCGAAGATCCGGGATTGGATAAGGCAAAGTGCGCATGGCTGCCCATCGACATTGAAAACGAAGAAAGCATCGAAGCGGCCGCGGCAGAGATCCGCGCGTCCGGCGCGCCCGTCCATATGGTCATCGTGACCACGGGCATTCTCCACGACGGTGACGATCTCACCCCGGAAAAAACGTGGCGCACGCTGAGTTCGGAGTCCCTCAAGAAGGCCTTCTGCATCAACACCATCGGGCCCGGGCTTGTGGCCAAGCATTTTCTGCCGCTCCTCGCGCGCCGTCGGAAGACCGCGTTTGCCGTTCTGTCGGCGCGGGTCGGCAGCATTTCCGACAATCGGCTGGGCGGCTGGTACGCCTATCGGGCCTCCAAGGCCGCCGTGAACATGCTGGTGCGGACGCTGGCCATCGAACTGAAGCGGTCGAACCCCGATGCACTTTGCGTCGCGCTGCATCCCGGCACGGTCGACACGCCGGCTTCGGAGGCAGGCATCGAAACCGACGACCTGGTGGTCGCAGC
>CAKZLS010000370.1 GCA_937127205.1 uncultured Rhodospirillales bacterium | reverse complement strand
TGCCGGCGGCATGGGTCAGCGCCACCGCGACATCGCGGTCGCAGTTGGAGCCGGGAAATACGATCACAGCGCTTTTCATATCCGGGATGCGGCCTTTGAGACTACGAAGTACAACAATCTGAACGGGGCGATAGCGAACGGACAGGGGCCAAAGGCCTCGGCGTTACTCCACGATGTCGATGGAATAGTTCTCGATGACCGTATTGGCGAGCAACTGCCGGCACATGGCATCGATGTGTTGGTGCGCCTTCGCCGAATCGTCCTCGAGAAGATCGATCTCGATGAACTTCCCCTTGCGAATTTCATTGATGCCACCAAAACCCAAGGCTTCAAGCGCGTGTTGCACCGCCTTGCCTTCCGGATCCAGCACCCCATTTTTCAGCGTAACGTGAACCTTGGCTTTCACGACCGAAGTGTCCCTTCCTGGCGTAAATATCTCTTTATTGCATTGTTACTGCATCGTCTCGGGGCCCTTGATGTCAGCCGGGCCGCTCTCCGGCAGAATACCCAGGCGCCGGGCAACTTCCTGATAGGCGTCGGTGATCTTGGTCAGGTCCTCGCGAAACCGCTCGGTGTCCAACCGCTCGTTGTTGCGGATGTCCCACAGCCGCGTGGAGTCGGGGCTGATTTCGTCGGCCAGCACAATGCGCATCTGATCGTCGTCCCACAGCCGGCCGAACTCTACTTTGAGGTCCATCAGCCGGATGCCGATGCCGAGAAACAGGCCGCTGAGGAAGTCGTTGACCCGAAGCGACAGCGACATGGTTTCGTCCAGATCCTGCGGTGTCGCCCAACCGAAAGCGGTAATGTGCTCCTCGGAGACCATCGGATGGTTCAGTTCCTCGGACTTGTAGTAGTACTCGACGATCGACCGCGGCAGGGGGGTTCCTTCGGCCATGCCGAACCGCTTCGCGAAAGATCCCGCAGCGACGTTCCGAACCGCCACCTGAACCGGAATGATCTCCACTTCCCGAACCAGTTGCTCGCGCATATTCAAGCGGCGGACAAAATGGGTTGGAATGCCGATCTCGGCGAGCCGGACCATCAGGTACTCGGATATGCGGTTGTTGAGAACACCCTTGCCAGTGATCACGCCGCGCTTTTGGACGCTGAACGCACTGGAGTCATCCTTGAAATACTGAACAAGGGTGCCGGGTTCCGGTCCTTCGAACAGGATCTTGGCGGTGCCTTCGAAAACTTGTCTGCGTCGGGCCATATGGATCAACCGAGTGGTGACGGTACGCGATATTGCGCATACGCTGAGCGCGCTCTGATATAGCAACTGTGCGACGGCAAAACAAATGATACCGGTGGCTCGGCAGTCACAGGGAAACGGGCATGTAAGCGTTTTCTCCAGGCCGGCCCAGGGAAAACAGCCATATGGGCGGAACGTCGCGGCGATGCTTCGCCGGCAGCGCGATCAGCGACGAGGACACGGTTTCGAAGCCGAAGTCGGTGATCACGCACATGGCGCCGCCGGGTCCGGCTTCGGCATCGTGCTCGCGGCTGGCCAGGATCGCCTGCCACTGGGACCACTCCCCGGATCCCGGATCCGGCTCCGCCGCGGCCTGGAACCGTTCGAGAAAGCGGCCGATCCGGGGTGATGTGGTATCGTTGAGATCATAGGCGGTGATCATCGACAAGCCCGTAGGAATTTGCCCGGATTCGATCCGCTTGGTGCTGTCCTCGGCCTGCCCGCATCGCACCCAGAACGCATCGGTGCTGTCCGCGACAATCATATTGAACGGCCGATAAGCATTGGCGTCCAGCGTGCTCAGCGATGCGACGGCGGCGCGTGCGCTTGTGTGCTCCAGAGCATGCAAGGGCAGTTCACCGCGGCTTCTCGATCCGGACAGAGGGCCAAGCGTGTTCAGGCGGTTGAGGACCGCGGCAGTAACGCCGTGGTCGTTCACGCCCAGCCACGTTCCGCCCGCAAGTTCGTCGAGCCCGGCCACCACGCTGGGACGGTCGGACCAATGCCGCGCCGGCGGCTGACATTGCCGGTTGGCCATTTCATCGCGATTGGCGGCCAGCAGCAGCGGCCAATCGTTATCGGGTCGGCGCAGGATCACAACCGTGCACATGAATTACCTAATTCGCTCCTTGTAACAGCTCAAGACCCGCCTCTCCGTCCGCCATGTCTCCCCGTTGCGATCGCGTTCCCGGGATCCTAAGTCCTGTAATATAAGATCTTGGCGAGAAACAGTATGACCGACACCCTTCGGGAAATCGAGAAGGGACACGAAGCGAAGTACAAGCTCGACGAGGAGCTGCACTTCAAGGCGCGGTGCCGGCGCGCCAAGCTGTTCAGTCTCTGGGCCGCCGAGCGGATGCGTATGACCGGCGACGAGGCGCAACAGTACGCCAAGCGCATGGTTCAACTCTCTATAGAGCAGCCGGGAACGGACGCCGTGTTGCAAACAGTGCTTGCCGACATGCAACCCCGTGATGCCGGCATACCGGAGCCCGAGGTCGTTTCCGCGTTCGCCGGATGTCTCGCCGTCGCGCTGGAACAACTGGCCGAAGAGTTTCCGACCGCGCTCGACACCGATCACGTGCGGGTCGGCGATTAACGCCGCAAGGCGAAAAGGGTAATACCAACGCTCACTGATAGGAACCCATTGTGACG
>CAKZLS010000369.1 GCA_937127205.1 uncultured Rhodospirillales bacterium | reverse complement strand
CAATTTCAAGCCAGCCTCACCGCTTTGCGCCCGCTGATTTCGCAACAGGCTCCTTGTGCCTTCAAAATCTCGTGGCCGTCAAATTCGACCGTGAAGACGCCCCCGCATCCGGCGACGTCCGCGCCGCCCCGGTTGCCGCCGGCCCCCTCATCGGCCCCTGCGAAGTCTTAATCGCCGGTCAGGCCAAGGCCGGCAACCCAAGAGTCAACATCAACATCACCAAGGAGTTTGGCCGTGCGGCGGGTTGAAGATTGGTTGGGGTGGGGCGGTTACAGCGGAGTTCAAAGCACGAGTGAGTACGAGCTCGATCTTGTAGGCCGCGTCGCTCGTTGATGGACTATGATTGCGGAATGCTACAATGCTGGACGCGACCCCGCACGACCGGACCAGTCGCCTTCAATCGCTAGACCCCTTCAGTCGCGGCGCGAACCCATCGGCGTCGTCGGCCATCACATCGCTTCAAACGGCCGTGATGCGTCCGCTGTCCCGCATCATTTCCAGTATTCGGGAGCTAAGTGTGGAGGGCAGGCCGGTAGCAAAGGACGCGATCCATGGGCACACGACTCCGTTTGAACTCTCTGGTGGGGATTGCTTTGGGGGCGGTCCTGGCCATCGGCGTCACCGTGGCCTCGCCGGCCGGCGAGGCCTGGGCAGATGCCGAAGACGACGCAATGGCCCACCATAGCCGGGCGGTGGTTTTCGGTTTGGACGCCGAGACGGAGACGGCCCGCAACGATGCCTTGGAAGGCCGACGCAATGGATTCCTATCAATAAGCGTTGGTATATACCCGTGAATTCGATCCGCTCGGCCGCGTATTCTGAGGGACAGAAACCACCCTTTTGGGGTAATTATGGTGCCTGTTAGCAAAACAAACCGGAGGTCGGATTTTGCTTGTGGGGGCGTGCGGAGCGTGGTTCCGGCTGGCATTTGCCGGGCTTGTGATGTGCATCGCGAGCGGTGTTCTCTTGTTCTCTCCAGGGGCCGAAGCCGCGTCCGATGCGGCTGCTCAAACCGGGGTGGAACGGCGCGATTGTGTGGTGCCGCCGGATATCGCCAGCACCCGCCCTGACGCCGGCGGACCGCCCAGCCGCGTCGCGGTGGGGTTGAGGCTGTTGGACATCACGAAGATTTCGGATGTGAACGAGTCGGTCACGGTCGATTTCCTGGTATCGCGAAAGTGGACCGATCCGCGCCTCGCGGCCCTGGCGGGATGCCGGGTCGCGCTCGCCGACATCTGGAGCCCGGCGCTGGCGCTCGTTAATTCCGGGCGGGTATTTCCCAGCCTGCCGGAGCGCGCGGAAGTGGGGCCGAACGGCGCCATCCAAACCTTTCAACGCTACAACGGCTCCCTCAGCTTCCCGCACACACTCTACGAATTCCCGTTCGATCGGCACGCCGTCGGCATTTCGCTCGTTCCGGTGGACGGTGCGAGCGATCAGGTGACGCTTGCCGTCGACCCTGAAGTGAGCGGGCGGAGAGACACCGGGTTCACCATCCCGGATTGGACCATCGGTGCGGCGACGGCCGCCATCGTCCCGACGCAGATCGAGTTTCTCGATCAGACGGTCGATCGGTATGACTTCGAAATCGCGGCGGCGCGCCGCTCGCAATACTTCGTCGTCCAGGTGATCGTCCCGCTGACCCTGATCGTGATCATGTCATGGATGGTGTTCTGGATCAGCCCCGCCCATTTCGGCCCGCAAATCGGCATGTCGGCGACGTCGGTGCTGACCCTGATCGCCTTTCATTTTGCCATGCAGAGCATTCTGCCGCCGGTGACCTACATGACCACACTCGGCCGGTTCATCTTCGCATCGACCGTCCTGGTGTTCGTGGCGCTCCTCCAATCGGTCACCACAAGCTACCTGGTGGGCCACGGCAAAGAGGAGATCGCCTTTCGCATGGACAGGATCTGCCGATGGCTGTTCCCCGGCATCTTCGTCGTCATGTCCGCGTTCGTGTTCTTGACCTGAGCGCCGGGAATTGCCGCTTGGTTTACCCGATGAGCGTTGCTCCGCTATGATCGTCTGCCGTGCGCGGTAAGGGCAGAGGGACATGATCCGGGGTTTTATTCGTCTAACGAAGTATCGGCTATCGTTCGCCGCCGTCGCGCTTCTCGTACTATCTGGCACGGTCGCGGCGGCAAGCTTCGAGGAGCCGCCGGTGCTTGATGCTGCAGACATGGTCGAATATATCGCCGGCGACATGCCGCTCAAGACCGAGCATTACACCGTCGAAGAGCGCGTCCCCACAGATGGTTTCATGGCCGAATTCACCGTCTTCTCGGACTTCGGTACCTTCCAGGCCTCGGGTCCCGGCATGCTGGCGGCGCGGGTGAACGAAATCCGCGCCCTTGCCGCGCTCGAGCACATCGAACAGGACGAACAGTTCCAGAAGGGCGCCACCGAGTCGGTGAAGGAGACCGGCTCCAACCTCCAGCAACTGGTGGAACACCCAAAGGAGACCCTGGAAAGTGTGCCCGAGGGCGTTGGGCGGTTCTTCAAGCGCACCTACCGGGCGGCCAAGACCGGGCTGCAGAAGGTGGACGACGTCCGCCACGGCCGTACGCCGGGTGTCGACGACGACGATCCCGCCTCGCAGCTTCCGGGCGGCCCGAAAGCGCCCGGTGCCGCATCCCAGGAAAGCCTCTCTAAGGTCGCCGCCCGCGCCGCCGGCGACACCGCGCTCAACACCCTCGGTTTCGACGACGACCGCCGCCGGCTGGCCAAGGAACTGGCCGTCGACCCCTATACCACCAACGCCGTCCTGGCTCAGAAGCTGGACGACGTCACCTGGGCCGCCTTCGCCGGCAACCTGGGCGTCAGCGTGCTCACCAGCATGATCCCGGGCGGCCTGATCGTTTCCACCTCGTCGCGGCTTACCGACTGGGTTTGGGATACGCCGCCCGGCGATCTTCGCCTCGAAATCGAAGCCACCCTTCGCGACGCCGGGGTCGACCAGGACCGGATCGACCGCTTTCTCCGCCATCGTTGGTATCCGCTGAGCTTGCAGGCGGCGCTGGCGGCCTCCCTGAAGGCCATGGATGACGTGGACGGCCGGGCCGAGGTCATCCCGCTGGCGCTTGCGGTCGATTCCGAAGGGCAGGCCCGTTTCGTGGTCCAGACTTTGGCCATGCTGGCGCGCCATCACAAGACGGTGGAGCCGCTCACCAAACTAGCGGTGAGTGGCACTGTCTTCGGCGAAACCGAGGACGGCGCTCTGGCGGTCATGGCGCCGGTGGACTACCTGAGCTGGAACCCCGTTGCCGCCACCTTCGCCCAACGCAAAGGCAAGATGGGCACGGCCAGAACCCTCCACATCGCTGGCCTTGCCACCGACCGGGCGCGCGACGCTCTTGAGGACCTGGACTGGTCGGTGGAGGAGGAAAGCGTGCTGTTCGTGCCCGTCATCGCCACCGACGTCAAGTAGCCAGGGGCTCCTCGCAATTCGGCCTAAAAGGTGCCGCCGTTCCAACCCCAGTGAGACCGCGGGACATCGGCGAAATTGATGTAGACCCGGTCCAGCGCGACGCCGATGGCGCTTTCCATCAGCGGGCAGAGCGCTTTCGAAAGCGCTTCGGTCTTGTCGGCTGGTAGTCCAATGCTTCTGAGTTCCAGAAACGCCGCTGGATCTGCTGTTCCCGCCATGACCATGGGCTTGCCGGGCTGGACGGTGACCATGACGTATCGTTCCGGCTTGCCGAGCCCGCCGGCCACCGCATGCGACGCCTTCGCGGCGAGGGCCTTGGCGTTTGCGGTATCCAGGGCGACATTGGTTTCGATCCTGAGCAGCGGCATGGACGCCTCCTTTCCTTGTGTGGATCGTCGTGAACGGATGCTCGGCAATTTTAACGGCGCCCGAGAATAAATGTAGCGATGAATGGCGTCAGGGCCGCATCCAGGTCACCGCCCTGCAACCGTCCTCGAGTCCCGTCCGACACGGGTTTCGTCATGATTCCTTCCCGCCTTGCCGGCTCCCCGGCTTGAAGCCGCCCCGAAAGCCCAGCATTTCCGTCGTGTCGACCATCTGGACACGAAAATTTTTTCCTTCCAACACGCGTTCCGTGCGAAACATAAATGTCACGGTCATGACCCGCGGGGTTGCGGAACAACGTTTACGTTTCCATGTTTCATGGAATAATAATTGTGATGTGTGTACGATTTGCGAAATTTTAGGGGCGCATGAGCGGAATGTGAGGGGACATTGCCGTTGGACTGACTGGACGTTTTCCGGTCGGGGCGGGGCGAATCAGTGAGTATGGGACCATGGACAGCGCAGCGTTGGGGGTTGGGCTAGAACCGTTCGGGATTTCTCCGGACCCACGGTTTGTACATTTCAATCCGGAATTGGGCCGGGATCATCAGGTCCTGCTCAACGGGCTGCGCTGCGGAATAGGTGTCGCGGTGGTTACCGGCGAGCGGGGCGTCGGCAAGACGACACTTCTTCACTGCCTTGCGGCGGAGTTGGACTTCGCCGATCATCTTGTTGTCTCGGTTTCCTGTCTGGGAAGGCCGTCGCTTGGCGATATCATGGCGGCGTTCGGGTTTCGGATCGGCTTTCCCGGGCAGCCCAAGGCGGACCGCGGAGAAAAATCCCAAACCAGCTTGTCCGACATGCTGGGTTTTATCGGCGTTTGCGGCGCCACGGCGATCTTGCTGCTGGACGATGCCGACAGTTTGAGCGCCGAGACACTGGCGGGCCTGTTGTCCATGTCCAACAAGGGCTCGGAGGACAGCGCGACCGTCTCCATCGTCCTGGCGGGCTCATCGGATCTTGCCCGGCGGCTGGAGAGAATCAGCGGTTCGTCCTCCGTCAACAAGCCGGACCTGGTTGTCCCGTTAAGTCCCTTGAAGCCCGAGGATGTGGAATCCTATATTTCCCATCGCCTCCGGGTGTCGGGTCACGGGAAGGTTCCGGTTTTCGAGCCCGCGGCGATCGACCGGATTGCGTACTATGCCCGCGGCAATCCGCAAGCCATCAACCGCATTTGCAGGGCCGCCATGGTGATCGCGGCCGGCCAGTCGCGAAAAACCGTCTCGGCCCGTATGGTCGAACAGGTGACCTGGAGCGCGCGCGGCGGGCCCACCCCGGTCATGACCGGGGTGATGGCGGGTACCGGGAGCCTCGACGACGAGACCATTGGGGCCGCTGCCGGCACGCACGGCACGGATGCCGCTGACAGCGCTGCCGACCTCGGCCCTATGGATAGCGCGACCGAACCGGCGGGCGAAGAACTGGTGCCGCCCGATCCACAGGCGGAGGATCGTCCGCCTTTGCAAGTGCTCGATATCCAGCGCGCCCGCCCGCGTCCCCCTTCCGGGCATCGGAGATGGGTGGGCCTCGGCGCGTTGTCGGCAGCCGCCGCGGTGGTGCTTTATCTCGCAGCCGGCGGCGGGACACCGGAGAAGATGCCCCTTGCTGCCGACCGTGCCTCCGGCACCAAAACCGTTGATGTCGCCGCGCCTGTCATCGCCAGCACCGACGACGAATTCAGCGCCGAACTCAACGACGAACTTGGCGCCGAACTTGACGCCGTATCCAACGACCAATACGGGGCCGGCGACCCGTCGCAAACGGCGTTCGTCGCCACGTCGCTGTCGGCGGAGGGCGAGCCCTTTCGGTCCGGGACCGACTCCGCGCGCCCGTATGGCGATCGATCGCACGAATATCTACAAACAATCCCCAGCGACGCCCTCGGATCGACTTTGGAACAGGCCGTTTATCTGGGCGATGTCGACGCCGTTAACGCCTTTCTCGATGCGGGTGCCGACATCGATGCCCCGGTCTTGGACGGCCTGACGCTACTGATGGTGGCCGCGGCCACGGGCGACAAAGCCATGGTGATGTCGCTGATCGAACGCGGCGCCGATGTTTCGCTCGGCCGGGTGGACGGATCGGCGGATCTTGCCGGCGGGGAAGCGTCGGAATTCGAGACCGGTGCGGGAAGCGCATTCTCTATGGCGGTGGATCCGGGTATGCCGGCGGATATGGGCCGCGCCGCCCCCGGCGAATTTTCTCGCGAAGCCCCGAACGCGGAGTTGCATGGTAAGCTTTGGCGTGAGGGGGGGCCGATGCCGGTCGAACCGGATCACGTTCCGCTGAACCTGGTGCCACCGCCGGGCACACCGGCGTATGCGATGGCGGAATCGCCGGCCAGCCCCGCCGACCGGGATACCGCAACGGCGGAAGCCGCGAACCAGGTGGCACGGCACGGCACGAACAAGCCACAATCGGCAAACCCACAATCGGCAAAATCAGGTATGACGCCGCTGATCGCCGCGGCGAAGGCGGGGCACGCCGCTGTGGTCGACGTTCTTCTGGCGGCGGGCGCGGACGTGAATGCCGCCGACGCGCGGGGCCGAACGCCGCTGATCGTCGCCGTCGGTGCGGGCGACAGGGTCAGCGCCGGGCTCATTCTGGCGCGCGGCGCGCACGTCGGTGCGGTGGACGACGCCGGACGATCGGCATCGGACATTGCCCGGGAGAACGGTAGATATGATCTTGTCGAGCTGATCTCGTCGCGAGCCCGGCCTGTGACGGCGGACGCTCAATCCGCTCCGGTGGAAACAAGCGCCCTTCCCCTGTCCTCCGCTTCCCGGCACATGCCGCCGGATGTGGACGGCACCGGCGCGGAGCAGACCGCGGCAGTCATCCAGCGGCAACCCGAGCCCGGCCGGGTGCAGCAGCGATCGGCGTCGGCCAGCGTTCAGTATCGGGCGCGTGTGATACAGACGCAGCGGTACCTGCGCCAGCTGGGTTACGATCCCGGCCCCGTGGATGGCGTTCGCGGCGCCAAGACGCGCGCGGCCGTTCGCGCGTTTCAACGCGACCGAGGTCTCAAGCCCGATGGCCGTATCACGTCGGACTTGATGATGTCGCTGGCCTCTAAGGCCGGCGCGCACGGGACGAGTCACGCCGCCGCGAAGCCCATGGTTCCTCCCGCGAAGAAGAATGTGTTCCATTCGATGCTGAGCGGCCTGCAATCGCTCCGCGGCCTCGATTTCAACAGCAAGACCAACCCGGAAGAAATCTACGCCTATTGCGAAAAGAGCCGGGACAATTGGATTTACGACGAAGGCGCCGGAGAAACGATCTACTGCAACAACTTCCTCAGAAGTAAGAAGCTGTAAGCCACGAGGCTTGAACTATTCGATCTGGTCGGTCGGGGGATGGCGTGGTCGGGATCGAGATTGCGCCTGACTGTCTGGATTTCCAGTTCGTTGCGATGAACCCGGCAACGCTGCCGGCAATATTGTCTTCACTCCCGGCGACGCCATCGCGCGAGACCCGCATCTGCGCTTCGTCGAAATCTTTGCGAAAGCTTAGCAAAAATTGACAATTTTGGCCACTTTCGCTACGGTGCGAGCCTTGACGAGGTGAGTGCATGCCCACACGCAACATCAACCTGACCGATCGCTACGAGAGCTTTCTGGCCCGCCAGATCGACTCGGGCCGGTTCAAGAACGCCAGCGAAGTGGTGCGCGCGGCCCTTCACCTGCTGGAACGCCAGGAGCAGTTGGAGGAGGCCAAGCTCGCGGGGCTGCGGCGCGAAGCCAAAGCCGGCACGGACGCCTATGCCCGAGGCGAATATACGGAGATTGGCGATGACGCCGCCCTGGACCAGCTATTCGACGACATAGCGCGAGACGCCGACCAAAAGTGACCGACCGGCGGTGAAGTCCCGCATACTGGCGATGATACCAACGGCGGTTAATAGTGACCTCTTGTGATCGCGTTTCCCGCATCCTCGGC
>CAKZLS010000368.1 GCA_937127205.1 uncultured Rhodospirillales bacterium | reverse complement strand
TGCGGTTCGCCATCCGCGAGGGTGGCCGCACCGTCGGCGCCGGCGTCGTCGCGAAAATTATCGCATAGCATGGAGTGCCCCGCGCCGGGGCGCTTGCAGAAGGAGAGTTATTGAACGGACAAGGGGCATAGCTCAGCTGGTAGAGCGGCGGTCTCCAAAACCGCAGGTCGCGGGTTCGAACCCTGCTGCCCCTGCCATTCTAATGAACAAATCGATGGCAAAGACGAACATTTTCCAGTTTTTCCGCGAAGTCCGCCAAGAAACCGCGCGGGTCACGTGGCCCACCCGCCGGGAAACCGCCATATCCACCGGTATGGTTTTCTTGATGGTTATTGTCGCGTCGCTGTTCTTCTTGGTCGTCGATCAGCTGCTGTCCATCGGGGTGCGGTTTTTGTTGACTGTGGGAGTCTAGGGCCGGTGATGCCTCAATGGTACGTTATTCACGTCTATTCCGGGTTTGAGCGGAAGGTCGCTCAGTCCATCGAGGAACAGGCCAAGCAAAAAGGCATGGAGGACCGGATTCTCCAGGTTTTGGTGCCTGTGGAAGAGGTTGTGGAAGTCCGCCGCGGTGCCAAGGTCAATGCCGAGCGGAAATTTTTCCCCGGATATGTGCTCGTGCAGATGGTGATGACCGACGAAACGTGGCATCTTGTCAAGGAAACGTCGAAAGTGACGGGCTTCCTCGGCGGACGCGGACGTCCCACGGCCATCAGCGAAGCCGAAGCCCAGCGGATCATGCACCAGGTTCAGGAAGGGATCGATCGGCCGAAGCCGGCGATCATCTTTGAGATCGGCGAACAGGTGCGGGTGTGCGATGGTCCGTTCACCTCGTTTAGCGGTTTGGTGGAAGACGTGGACGAAGATCGCGCGCGGGTGAAGGTTGCCGTTTCGATCTTTGGGCGGTCGACACCGGTGGAGCTCGAATATTCTCAGGTGGAGAAACTTTAGCGGAGATTGCGCCCCGGCCGATCGTGGCCCGCGACACGGCGATGCCGTCGCGGCTCCGACAGGGCTCGTATCGGGCAGCTTTGATTGAGGAACGACAATGGCGAAGAAAATAGCAGGATACATCAAGCTGCAGGTCCCGGCGGGCCAGGCGAACCCCTCGCCGCCGATCGGTCCTGCGCTCGGCCAGGCAGGTCTCAACATTATGGAATTCTGCAAGGCCTTCAATGCCTCGACCCAGAACCTGGAACAGGGCATGCCAATTCCGGTGGTGATCACGGCCTATGCCGACAGGACGTTCACCTATGTCACCAAGACGGCGCCGGCGAGCTTCATGCTCAAGAAGGCGGCCGGGGTGGAGAAAGGCGTGACCAATGTGGGCCGGGAAACCGTGGGCCAGGTGACCATGGCTCAGGTCAAGGAGATCGCCGAGCAGAAAATGGTTGATCTCAATGCCAAGGATATGGACGGCGCGGTGAAGATGATCACCGGCTCCGCCAAATCCATGGGCATCGAAGTGGTGGAGTAAGTTAATGGCAAAGCATGGCAAGCGGCTGCGCAACGCTTATGAGAAAGTCGATCGCGAGACGCATTACGATCTCGGTGACGCCATCGGTTTGATCAAGGGCGCGGACGCCACCAAGTTCGATCAGACCGTGGAAATCGCGTTGAATTTGGGCGTCGATCCTCGTCACGCCGACCAGATGGTCCGGGGTATGGTCTCGCTTCCGCACGGCACCGGCAAGGAAGTCCGGATCGCGGTGTTCGCCAAAGGCGATAAAGCCGAGGCCGCGAAAGAGGCCGGCGCCGATATCGTCGGCGCCGAGGATCTGATGGAGCAGGTCCAGAAGGGTCAGATCGACTTCGATCGCTGCATCGCCACTCCCGATATGATGGCGGTTGTCGGCCGGCTCGGTAAGATCCTTGGTCCCCGCGGACTGATGCCGAACCCCAAACTGGGTACGGTAACCATGGATGTGGCGGCGGCGGTAACCGCGGCCAAAGCCGGTCAGGTGGAGTTCCGCGTCGAGAAGGCCGGGATCGTGCATGGCGGCGTGGGCAAGCTCAGCTTTTCGGAAAGCGTGCTGGCCGAGAATGTCCGTGCGTTCATCGGCGCCGTGATGAAGGCCAAGCCCAGCGGCTCGAAGGGAACGTATCTGAAGCGGGTCAGCCTGAGTTCCAGCATGGGGCCGGGCTTGAAGCTGAATGTCGCCAGCGTCACCGAGTGACGTCTTGGTTCGGCGTCACCCAGTGACGCTTGAGGATTTTATGGATTTACCGATTGCTGCCCGTGGGTGGCAATCAGTGAACGGCGCGGGCCTCATGGTCCGTTCCAACCTGTCCAAGACTGCAGGTGCCGGGTGGGGAGCCATCTCCGTTCCGGCGTAAAGCGAAAAAGTCGCCTGCATAGACGGTGTGAGAGCAAGTTGCGAGTTGACCTTTTCAGGGTATCGGCGAGCGGCGCACCGGACAGGAAAAGCAGGCCTGCGGGTGAGCCTATCGGGTTCGCGCGCGGGGCTTTTCGACGGACGCCCGAGTTCCGTTCGGTTTTTCGGACGGCACGGGCATTAAGACGGAGATAAGCGGTGGACCGAACGCAGAAAGAAGAACTGGTTGCGGAGATGCACCAGACGTTCAGCGGAGCCGCTGTCGTCGTCGTTACCCATTACACAGGATTGTCGGTCGCTGAGATCAGCGATCTGCGAGCAAAGATGCGGGAGCAAGAGGCCGGGTTCAAGGTGACCAAGAACCGGCTGACCCGCTTGGCGCTCGACGGCACGCCCTATCAGGGATTGACCGACCTGTTTTCTGGGCCGACGGCGATCGCATACTCGGATGACCCGGTGGCGGCACCGAAGGTGGCGGCGGCTTACGCCAAATCCAATCCCAAGCTGGTTTTGCTTGGCGGCGGGCTTGGCGACAAGGTTCTCGATGCCGATGGCGTCAAGACCTTGGCGACGTTGCCTTCGTTGGACGAGATCAGGGGCAAGCTGGTTGGTCTCCTCAATGCTCCTGCCACCAAAGTGGCGGGCGTGTTGCAGGCCCCGGCCGGACAACTGGCCCGAGTCTTGGCTGCCCACGCGGAACAACAGCCGGCCGAGTAACCCTCAAGCTGATGTCACTAGCCTAGAGTTTACGAAAAGGAGAACGATACCATGGCCGATTTGGAGCAAATCGCCGAAACCCTGTCCAGCCTCACCGTGATCGAGGCGGCGGAACTGAGCAAGATGTTGGAAGAAAAGTGGGGCGTATCCGCCGCGGCGCCGGTTGCGGCCGTAGCGGCGGCAGGAGCGGCTCCGGCTGCCGAGGCCGCCGAGGAAAAGACCGATTTCGATGTGGTTCTGGCCACGGTCGGCGAGAAGAAGATCAACGTCATTAAGGAAGTTCGCGCGATCACGGGCCTGGGTCTCAAGGAGGCCAAGGAACTGGTCGAGTCGGCGCCGGCGACCGTGAAAGAAGCCTGCAAGAAAGAAGAAGCCGACGAAATGAAAGCGAAGCTGGAAGAAGTTGGCGCCACAGTCGAGATAAAGTGAGCGCAATATAAGTTGCAAAGCTTGGTATTTGCGATCACCATCGTTATATCAGGTGTCAAGTGAATAAAGTTCGTTGCCGTCGGCCTCGGCCGACGGTGCGACTTTCTCTCGTTTTTGCCCGTATAGGCCATGCCGCGGCCGGGACAGCGAAAACGAATGATGAGTTTGGGTGTCTCTCTTTCAAGACCTGTCGCACAGGCAGTTAGAGACATTCATGCAAAATCTGGTGGCCTCTCCGAAACGACTGCGGCGGTCGGCATTGGAGACGGTCAAGCGGCGTAATCCAAGAATGAGGATCATCGATGGCGATTATGTTTTCGGGATGCAAGCCCGTACGGATCAATTTCGGCCGGATTGCCGCGGCTGTGCCCATGCCGAATCTCATCGAGGTGCAGAAACGGTCTTACGACAACTTCCTGCAGCACGAAGTGCCAGAGGAAGACCGGATCGACGTCGGAATCCAAGAGGTTTTCAAGTCGGTATTTCCGATTCAGGACTTCTCGGGCCGCGGCACGCTCGAGTACGTCCGGTTCGAGTTCGAGGATCCGAAGTATGATGTCGAGGAGTGCCAGCAGCGGGGGATGACCTACGCCGCGCCGTTGAAGGTGATCTTGCGCCTGGTGGTCTGGGATATCGAAGAAGAGACCGGCGCCCGGTCCATTCGCGACATCAAGGAGCAGGATGTCTATATGGGCGACATGCCGTTGATGACCGATAACGGCACCTTCGTCATCAACGGTACCGAGCGCGTCATCGTCTCGCAGATGCATCGCTCGCCCGGTGTGTTCTTCGACCACGACAAGGGTAAGACCCATTCGTCGGGCAAGTACCTGTTCGCCGCCCGGGTGATTCCCTATCGCGGCTCTTGGCTCGACTTCGAGTTCGACGCCAAGGATCTGGTGTTCGTCCGCATTGATCGCCGCCGCAAACTTCCGGTGACCACCCTGCTGATGGCGCTCGACAGCGACGAGACGGAGCGGCTGCGCGCCGAGCGCGCCGAGGAGGGACGGACCCTCGACCCGGAGGAGATGACCGGCCTGTCGCCGGAAGACATTCTCGACTATTTCTATGACAAGGTGACATTCATTCCCGCCGGAGAGGCGTGGAAAACGGAGTTCCGCCCGGAGCGCATGCGCGGTCTGAAGCTTACCCGTGACCTGATCGACGCCAATACCGGAAAACACGTGGCGGATGCCGGCGCGAAAGTAACGCCGCGGCTGTTGCGCGATCTCGAGGAAAAGGGATTGAAGGATCAACTGGTTCCCGACGAGGACGTAATCGGGCGCTACGTGGCCGAGGACGTGATCAACCAGGAAACCGGCGAGATCTTCGTGGAGGCCGGCGGCGAGATTACCGAGGAAACCCTGCTCGCGCTCAAGGAAGCCGCAGTTCGGGAGATCAAAACCCTCGCCATCGATCACATCAATGTGGGTCCCTATATGCGCAACACCCTGGCGGTGGACAAGAATTCGGCCCGCGAGGAAGCGCTGTTCGATATCTACCGGGTGATGCGCCCGGGTGAGCCGCCCACCATCGAAACCGCCGAGGCCCTTTTCAAGGGGCTGTTCTTCGATTCCGAGCGCTACGACTTGTCCGCTGTAGGGCGGGTCAAAATGAATGCCCGCCTCGGGTTCGAAACCGATGACTCGATTAGGGTGCTGCGCAAGCAGGACATTCTGGAAGTGGTCAAGGTTCTGGTGGAACTCAAGGACGGTCGCGGCGAAATCGACGACATCGATCATCTGGGCAACCGCCGGGTGCGCTCGGTGGGCGAACTGCTGGAGAACCAGTATCGTATCGGCCTGCTGCGCATGGAGCGTGCGATCCGCGAGCGGATGAGCTCGGTGGATATCGATACGGTGATGCCGCAGGAGCTGATCAACGCCAAGCCGGCGGCGGCGGCGGTACGCGAGTTTTTCGGGTCGTCCCAGCTCAGCCAGTTTATGGACCAGACCAACCCGCTGTCGGAGATTACCCATAAGAGACGGTTGTCCGCGCTAGGCCCGGGCGGCTTGACCCGCGAGCGGGCGGGCTTCGAGGTGCGCGACGTGCACCCGACCCACTATGGCCGGATCTGTCCCATCGAAACCCCGGAAGGTCCCAACATCGGCCTGATCAACTCGCTGGCGACCTTTGCCCAGGTTAACAAGTACGGCTTCATCGAGACGCCGTACCGGCAAGTGGAAGAGGGCAAGGTCAGTGACGAAGTGGTCTACATGTCGGCGATGGAGGAGGGCCGCTACACCATTGCCCAAGCCAACGCCGAGTTGGATGACAACAACCGCTTCGACTCCGATTTAGTCAGTTGCCGGAGCGGCAACGACTTCATGCTGGCGCGGCCCGAGGATATCGATTTCATCGACGTCTCGCCGAAGCAGCTGGTTTCGGTGGCGACCGCGCTCATTCCGTTCCTCGAGAACGATGACGCCAACCGGGCGCTGATGGGCTCGAACATGCAACGCCAGGCGGTTCCGCTGGTTCGCGCCGAGGCGCCGATCATCGGTACCGGGATGGAAGCCGCCGTTGCCCGGGACTCGGGCGCCACCATCGTCGCGCGGCGTCCCGGAACCGTCGATCAGGTGGACGCCACCCGGATCGTGATCCGCGCCACCGAGGAGACATCGCATTCGGCTTCGGGTGTGGATATCTACAATCTCTTGAAGTTCCAGCGCTCCAACCAGAACACCACCATTCATCAAAAACCGTTGGTGAAGGTGGGCGAAGTGGTCCAGGCAGGCACCATCATCGCCGACGGTCCGTCTACGGATCAGGGCGAGCTAGCTTTGGGCCGCAATGTCTTGGTGGCGTTCATGCCTTGGCAGGGCTACAACTTCGAAGACTCGATCCTGATTTCGGAGCGCATGGTTCGCGACGACGTGTTCACCTCGATCCACATCGAGGAGTTCGAGGTCATGGCCCGCGATACCAAGCTGGGTCAGGAAGAAATCACCCGCGATATTCCCAATGTGGGCGAGGAGGCTCTCAAAAACCTGGACGAAGCCGGTATCGTTTATATCGGGGCCGAAGTGAAATCCGGCGACATTCTCGTGGGCAAGGTCACGCCCAAGGGCGAGACGCCGATGACACCGGAAGAGAAGCTGCTGCGCGCCATCTTCGGTGAAAAAGCCGCGGATGTTCGCGATACCTCGATGAAGGTGCCGCCCGGCGTGACCGGCACCGTGCTGGAAGTGCGCGTGTTCTCGCGCCGCGGCGTCGAGAAGGACGCCCGCGCCATGGCCATCGAGCGGGCTGAAATCGAACGCCTGGCCAAGGACCGCGACGATGAACGGACCATTCTCGAGCGCAGCTTCTATCCGCGGCTCAGGGATCTGGTCATGGGGCAAACCGTGGTCAGCGGACCCAAAGGCATGACCGAGGGCGTGGTTATCGATGAGGCCGTGTTGGCCGAATTCACACCGGGGCAATGGTCTCGCATCGCGGTCGCCGACGACAAAGTGATGTCCGACGTGGAGGCGTTGAGAACGTCCTTCGAGGAAAGCATTTCCCGTCTCGAGCAGCGGTTCGAAAGCAAGGTCGAGAAGCTGCAGCGCGGTGACGACCTGCCGCCTGGTGTGATGAAAATGGTCAAGGTGTTCGTCGCCGTGAAGCGCAAGCTGCAGCCGGGTGATAAAATGGCCGGCCGCCATGGCAATAAGGGCGTTATTTCGAAGATCATTCCCATCGAAGATATGCCCTACGTGGACGACGGCACACCGGTCGATATCGTGCTCAACCCGCTGGGCGTGCCGTCGCGCATGAACGTGGGTCAGATTCTGGAGACGCACCTTGGGTGGGCGAGTGCGCGGCTCGGCGCCAAGATCGGCGAGTTGCTGACCTCGATCCGCCAGAAATCCGAAAGCACCGCTGAACTCCGCGATACGCTCCACAATATTTACGGGGACCGGAACTATGAGCACGAGTTCGGCGGTCTCGAAGACGACGCGCTCGTCAAGGTGGCCGGAGAACTTCAGCATGGCGTACCTGTGGCCTCGCCGGTGTTCGACGGCGCCCGCGAAAGCGACATCGTCGAGCTGTTGGGGCAGGCGGGATTGGATACCTCGGGACAAGTCGTTCTTCAGGACGGACGGACCGGGGAAACCTTCCACCGCAAGGTGACCGTGGGCTACATCTACATGCTCAAGCTTCATCACCTGGTGGACGACAAGATCCACGCGCGCTCCATCGGCCCGTACAGCCTGGTCACCCAGCAGCCGCTCGGCGGTAAGGCCCAATTCGGCGGACAGCGGTTCGGCGAAATGGAAGTGTGGGCGCTGGAAGCCTACGGCGCTGCCTACACGTTGCAGGAAATGCTGACGGTGAAATCGGACGACGTATCCGGCCGGACCAAGGTTTACGAATCCATCGTTCGCGGAGACGACACCTTCGAAGCGGGGGTTCCCGAATCCTTCAACGTGCTGGTCAAGGAACTGCAGTCCCTTGGCCTCAATGTAGAACTCGACTGATCCGGCGATCGACGCCGCAAGCTGAATCGCTGTGACGAGGAGACCACCACATGAATGAGCTTCTAAGGATTTTCGGCCAGGTTGGCGGAACCCAAAGGTTCGATGAGATCCAGATATCCATCGCGAGCCCCGAACGGATCCGTTCCTGGTCCTTTGGCGAAATCAAGAAGCCCGAGACCATCAACTACCGCACCTTTAAGCCGGAGCGTGACGGGTTGTTCTGCGCCCGCATTTTCGGTCCGGTGAAGGACTACGAGTGCCTGTGCGGCAAATACAAGCGGATGAAATACAAAGGCATCATCTGCGAGAAGTGCGGTGTCGAGGTCACCCTGCAGAAGGTCCGCCGTGAACGCATGGGGCATATCGAGCTTGCGTCTCCGGTGGCTCACATCTGGTTCATGAAGTCGCTGCCGAGCCGGATCGGTTTGTTGGTGGACATGACCTTGAAGGACCTGGAGAAGGTTCTGTATTTCGAGGGTTATGTGGTGGTGGAGCCGGGTCTGACCCCGCTCAAGATCCGCGAAACCATCAACGAAGAGCAATACCAGAAGGCCGTCGAGGAGTATGGCGAGGATGCCTTCTCGGTGGGGATCGGCGCCGAAGCCATCCGCGAGATGCTCAAGGCCATCGATCTTGAATCGGAGCGCGCGACCCTGCGCGTGGAGTTGAAGGAGACCAATTCCGAGGCCAAGCGCAAGAAGCTGGTGAAGCGCCTGAAACTGATCGAGGCATTCATCGAGTCGGGCGCGCGGCCCGAATGGATGGTGCTCGAGGTGGTTCCGGTCATTCCGCCGGAGCTCAGGCCGCTGGTACCGCTCGATGGCGGCCGCTTCGCCACCTCCGATCTGAACGATCTCTACCGCCGCGTCATCAACCGGAACAACCGCCTGAAGCGTTTGATCGAGCTGCGCGCACCGGAAATCATCATCCGCAACGAAAAGCGGATGCTGCAGGAATCGGTCGACGCGCTGTTCGACAACAGCCGCCGCGGGCGGCCCATCGCCGGCGCGTCCAAGCGTCCGTTGAAATCGCTCAGCGACATGCTCAAGGGCAAGCAGGGCCGGTTCCGCCAGAACCT
>CAKZLS010000367.1 GCA_937127205.1 uncultured Rhodospirillales bacterium | reverse complement strand
CGGTTTCCTTGCACAGCAAGTCGAAGACGTGGTCGGCGCTCTTTGCGTCGTTGGACGCTTCGATGAACCCGGAGAACTGCATCGTCACCGGCCGCTCGTGAGAGATGCGCCGCACGAGATCTCACTACAGAAGCTCGTTTCCGGCACCTGACACAGACTGCAGCTGCTTTCAAAGCTCCAACGCCGCACCGCCACCCCCACGGACCCGAACCTCAGGTGCCCAAACGCCGTGTCCGGCACCCTGCAAAGGCCGCAACCTAATTAAACAAGAAGAGGTCGGTAGGGCAATGTTTTCAACTTTGTGACGGGACCATCGGCAGTAGCCGCAACCTGACTTTACCCCGAACACGCTCCGCCATAGGCCAGCCGGTAATCTTCCGGGAACGGAGTGCCCTTGAAGTCGATGGGGCCGAGGGCGCGGAGGTTGTCGCGGCGGAGGACGCGTTTGACGATTTCCGGGATCATCACGCCGCCCACGTAGCGGCCGAGACAGGCGTGGTGGCCGAAGCCGAAGTGGAAATCGATGGCCGGCTGGCGCTGCACGTTGAACTCGGTGGGCAACGGCACCTCGTCCGGATCGAACAGGGCCGACATGGTGATCGGCAGCACGATGCCACCCGCCGGGACGGTGTGGGCGCGATCGGTGCCTTTGGCGAGGGTGTAGTCCTGGACCGCGTAGCGGAACATGAACTTGACGATGGGGTCGAACCTGAGCGTCTCCCAAACGTATCGGTCGAACAACGCGTCGTCGTCGGCGAGCGCGGCGGCGCGGGCCTTTTCGAGGTGCACCGGGCGCTTGAGCAGGCCGTCGATGATCTGGGCCACCGCCTGCTGGGTGGTTTCGACGGCGCCGATCAACAGGCCGCCGATGCAGGTCACCAGCCGCTCGCCATCGAAGCCCAGTTCGGCCGGGAACCGGGTCTTGAGCAGTCTTGCCACCACGTCGTCCTGGGCGGGGTTCTCCTGCAAGCTCTGGGCTTTCCTGGGTAGGAACTGGGCCAGGTGGTTTTTCATCTCCTCCAGCGATTGCTGGGCCTTGGCGTGGATCTCGTCCGGGTTCGGCTGGAAGTTGAACGGGTGGTTGTTGAAGGCGTCGAGCTGGTTGTTGTAGGACCAGCGCATCATGGTTTCGTGCTCCAGATCCGCGAACCCGAAGTACTGCTCCACCAACTGCACCGGCACCTTGCGGCCCAATTGGTGGACCACTTCGATCTCGCCATCGGCGCCGTCGAGGGCGGCGTCGGCCAGCGTGCCCACCAGCGCGCGAACCTCGGGCAGATCATCGCGGCTCAGCATGGCCTGCATAATCCCCTTGTCGCGGGTGTTGGTGATGGTCTCGTCCTTGCAGAGCATGAAGTTGCCCATCTTCGGCTCGTAGAGCTTGACCGTGAGAATGGTCGGATTGCTGAGCGCTTCCACCACGTCGCGATAGCGGAACACCAGCGTGGCGACGGGCGTGGAGACAATCGGCCGCTCGTCCCTGAACGCGGCGAAAACGCCGACCGGATCCTCGTTCATCCAGCGGCGGAAAAGATGGAACCTCTCCGCCTCTGGCGCGCGGTCGAATTCCGAAACGTAGTTCATGATGTCGATCCTCCCGCCCCTTACAATGATTTCAGGAATTCGATGAGTGCGAGCCGCTCGTTGTCGGTGTACACGACCCGGTCCGGATTGGGATAGTTGTGGCCGGCGTTGGAATTGCCGGGGATCGAGGTGTCGTAGCGGAATGCCCGTGCGCGCTCGGTTTCGCTCAGCTCGGCTTCGCTGTTCTTGTATCCCACATGAACGGGATCGAAGGTCCGGTTGCCCACGTAGAACACCGCCGGCCGCTCCGCGGGCGGCTTAAGCATGTCCGCGAGGGTCGGAACCGAACCATTGTGCAGGTAAGGCGCGGTCGCCCACACGCCGGCCAGCGGTCCGGCCTTGTAGGCGAGGATATTCTTCGGCGTATCCGGGCTGCCGTCCGGCGCGTAGCGATACCCGCTGTAGGCGAGCTGTTTGTCCTCGGGAATTTGGCGGACCCTGAAGTCGCGCGCAACCGTTGCGGCCACGACGTTTCCTAGGTATGTGCCGGCCGGTACCTGCGCGTTGCCGCCAAACAGGACATTGGCGAGCGGTCCGGTGAACGCGGTCCGGGGGCCGAAATTTTCGATCATCTTGGGATCTGTGCCAACCTTCTTGTAGGGGATCATTGTCACCTTGATGAATTGCTTTCCGGCAATGTTGTCCTTGGCGGCGGTCATGCGATAAGGCGGCAGGTTATGGCATCCCATGCAGTCGCGTTGGTAAAGCGCGCTGCCAGCCGTCACCTTCACCGGGTCAAGGGCGCCAAGCATCGGCTCCGGCCAGGCCGGTGGTTGCAAGTCATTGAGCCACGCCTCCATTTCGGCGAGGTTGTCGACGAGGACGCTGGAACTGAACATCTTATCCGGCGTGGTGACCAGCTCCAGGGTGCCGAAGGTGCCCAGCACTTCGCCGGCGTTGCGTCCAATGGGGTTGGCGGCGGAGCCGTTCCATTGCACCCACTCCAGTTTCGGCGTGAGCCACAGGAATGGATAGCTCACCGGCGCGTCCGGCGTCCGGAGATTGCGCGGTTCGTCGAGCGCGGCCCCGGCGACCGCGTTGAGGATATAGCCGAAGGCGTCCAGCCGTCCGGCGCCGTAGGGATGCGGCGTGCGGTTGCGCTCCACCAGCGCGTTGAGAGTTTCTTGGTAATCGCGCAGCCGGTCACGCAGGGCTTCGGCGCCGTCTTTCGGTGCCACGCGGGCGGCAAATCGGTCGAACTTGGCGTCATCCGCCGCGGTCGCCGTGACTGCTGCTTCGAGTTGGTGCATGAAGGTTTCGAAATCGGACATCGGCGGGCCGCCGTCGATGCGGACCCGCTTGCCCGCCAGCATCATGTCGTTGGTGTGGCACGCGGCGCAGGTGAGGCCCATCCAGTGACCGGTTTCGGGGTTTTCCGCCGGATCCTTGACGAAGCCCACCGGCAGACCGTCGGGGTTCAGCGGTCCGGCCGCGGCCGGCAGATAACCGAGATCTTCCACATGGGCAACGTCGATGAACAGCCGGTCGTTGTCCGGCTGCTCCAAGGCCACGAACCAGTCGTACGGTATCAAACGGGAGCCCTGCGGGTCGAAGTAGTAGCGGGTCCGGAGATCGTTGGACCAACCCTGATCCAGGTAAGTGACTTCCGGCGGTTTCACCGGTTCCGGTTTGGGATCCTCATGTTTGGCGTTGCATCCCGTCAGCACGGCGATGCCGGCGAGCATCGCCACTGCCAACCAGAATATGCCGCCGGTTCCCCGTTGGCGGTCACCGAACGCGAATGATGTCGAATGTCCCATGCCTCATCTCCCAATGGCTGTCGCAGCCGCAAAGGCCCGTCAGCTCGCCTTTTTCAAGGCTGTTTCGTCTGGCGGAGATCAGCAGAAAAGTTTGGTCGTGGACGCGTGTCTCGTCGATGACTCGTCCCTAACCTCGTGGTCACCGCCCCCCAGCGTGCTTCGATTGAGAGTTTATCATGAACGCGTCGCAAGATCACGGTAGCAAATACGCGAAGTTGGCGTAGCGTAGGTTCACTCCCTTACTTTTGGAGAAGGGGGATGATCGGCGGTCTGCCGGAGCACCAAGGCCATCCATCCTCCAAGGAGCCCAAGAAAGGCCATGGCCTGAAAAGCGCCACCGCCGAACCGTTCATACAGTTCGCCGGAGAGCAGCAGCATGATGGCGAGGCCCAGCCCCATGACCGCCGCCGAATAGAGGCTCTGTGCCGTCGCCGACATCGCCGGTGAGACGACCCGGGCCACGAAATGGATGGCGCCGAGGTGAGTGGCGCCGAAGCTGAAGGCATGGAGCGCCTGAACGCAGATCAGCGCGGGCAAGGCGTCGGTGGCGCCGGTGACGGTCCACCGGATCGCAGCGGCAAGCCCGCCGAGCGCAATCAGGCGTTCCGGCCCGAGGCGGCGAATCAGACGGCTTCCGAGCGCGAACAGCACGATTTCGGCGACCACGCCCTCGGCCCATAGGGCCCCGATCAGGTCGTCGGAGTACCCGACGGCCTGCCAGTGCAGCGTCCCAAAGGCGTAATAGACCGCGTGGCTTCCCTGGATCAACGCGGCGGCCAACAAGAACAAGAGGAATTGGCGATTCCGGAGAATCAGGAGGATCGGAGCCTGGGTCGACGTGATTCTCTCCGGCCGGGAATCGGGCAGCAGCGCGCAGGCGATCACGGCAAACGCAGTGGCCGAGAGCACCATCCAGAAGATGATATCCGCCGGCTCGTCCACCAGGACGCGGCCGGAGATTACTGCCGCGGCGATGAAGCTGAGCGACCCCCACAGGCGAATGCGTCCGTAATCGAGGTTTTCGCGATGGACGGTGATCATGGTCAGGCTCTCGCCCAGCGGCATGATCGGCGGCCAGGCCATGAAGAACAGCACGCTGACCATCAGAATGGCCCAGAAGCCGTCGACCCCTCCGAACAGCGCGAAAGACGCCATCGCGGCCACCGCCAGGATCAGCATCGGGCGCCGCCGTTCGCCGCTGCGGTCGGCCAGATGCGCCGCTACCGGGTTGGCGATCACCTTGGCGGCGATGCTGATGGCCAAAAGCAGGCCAATCTCTTTCGGGCCGAGCCCTTTGTTGGCAAGCCACACCGGCCAAAACGGCAATTGGATGCCGACGACGACGAAGTAGGCGGCGAAAAAGAACGCCAACCTCAGGCTGTCACCGGTAGGAGCGCGCACCAGCATTCACACCGGCTGTGGCGGTGGGGCAATACCGGCGGGTCGCCCGCGAGAGATGCCGGCGGGTCGCCGGCGAGAGATGGATGTCGGGACATGAACGGAACCCATTTTCTGGGTCAGCGCGCGCTTGGCTTTCAAGATACCGATTCTCCGATTTCCTTGGTTTTTGCGTCTGCACAATGTAGGTTCTGGCAAGCCGTGGAAAGGGGGAGAAGCGCCAATGGCGCGAATTGTCGTTATCGGCTCTGTTGCCAGAGACGATGTAGTCCGCTTGCATGGAGGGTTTCGCGAAGGAACCCACCTGCAAGGCGTGTGGAATGGCCCGCGCCTGGGTGGCGGGGCCTCCTGTACGGCTGTCCCGCTCGCGCACGCCGGTCATGACGTCGTGGTCGTGGGTTCCATCGGCCTTGACGATCTCGGTGAGGAATTGCTCGCGGAACTGGACGCCACCGGCGTCGATATGTCCCAAGTGGCGCGCATCGACCAGCCGTCGACGCGGTCGATCATTCTGGTGGACGGCGAGGGCGAACGCACGGTCATCAATGTAACCCGCACCCATCAGGACGAGCCGCCGGCCCGGCTGATGCGGTTGGGCGCGGACTGCGTGTACGTTCGCAGCCGGAGGCTGGACTTGGCGCCGTTGCTTCGCGAGAAAGCGGCGTCGTCCCTGATTATTGCGCACCTGCCGCCGTGTTTGCCCGAAGGCGTGCGCCCCGCCCACATCCTGGTAACCTCGGCATCGGACGTCGACGCCGACGTTCTCGATGATCCGCTTGCAGTGGGCCGCCGTGTCGCCGGCGATTTGCTGGAGTGGGTGCTTGTGACGCATGGCGCCAAGGGCGTCATTGCCTACGGACAGGATGAGACGATCAAGGTTCCCGCTCGGAACGTGAAACCGGTGGACACCACGGGTGCGGGGGATAGCTTCGCCGCCGGTCTGGTGCATGCCCTGGTCATGGGCAAGACCATGCAAGAGGCCCTGGAAAACGGCGTTGCCTGGGGTGCCGAGGCCACCCAGTGGGAAGCCTCTATTCTGCCCGCCGAGGCGGTGGAACGGCTCCTTCAGTAACGATTTGAAAGCGCCTTTCGCCGCCGGCTAAAGGCGCTTTCCAAGAATCCAATCTACGGCCTAATAGCGCGCTTCCGACACGAACAGCCAATCAGACAGACTCTCCACGTCCAGTGACGCCTGACGATAGAGAAATTCCAGCGCGTCGCGTCGCGCCAGCAATCCGGCGAGCGTTCCGTTCTCGATCACCGGCATATGCCGGATGCCGGACTTGGCCATGGTTTGCAGAACATCCTCGAGATTGTCATCGGGCGAGCATGTCATAACGTTGGTGCTCATAATCTCGTGTGTGAGCATCGACGCCGCCTTTTCGCCGTGGTTTGCCAATGCGTGGCTCATGTCGCCAAGGGATACCACACCTTTGACTGTCTCCGCTTCGTCACAAACGACTGCGAGGGACAGTTTACGACCGCCGACCGGTTGCGAAAACGACCGGGCGGTTTCGACAAGAGTGCTATCTGGCCGAACCGTCAAAACGATCGCTCCATGCAAATGCATGAATTTCGAAACCTTCATAGTGCTTCCCCCTTAAGGATTATGGTTGCTTTAGAGTAACGAGGGGCGGGACGATATCGCAAAACATCGTCGCCGAAAAGACAGATACAGGACTCTACCGACAATTCCGACTCTAGTTTCCGGGAAAACGCCTTTTCAGATCCGAGATTTCGCGAACGCGCCGAGGCCGGTAAGACCACTGATGGCCCGACTTCCGTACCAGGAGACCATTTCGCCGTCGATCATGGCGGCTTTGTGAGCATGGGTCGGAAACTCAGCACGAAAAGCGTCGAGATGATGATCCTTGAACAAAAAAGGCTCTGAACTGAACAGGACCAGGTCCACAGTGCGCAAGAGGTCGTCGGTCATTTCCACCGTCGGATAGCGTGTGCCCCCCGGAAAAGTGGCCGTCCGCCATTTTGCCAGCGCCAGCATGCGAGAAATGTAGGTGTCGCGGGAAATGGTCATCCAGGGATTCTTCCAGATCAGGTAAAGGACCCGCCGTTCCGCAAGGGTTTCCGAAATCGCCGCAAGGTCCGCGTGGGCGGTCGCGAAACGTGTGCACAATGCCTCGGCTTGCCTTTCGCGGTCGAATAGCCGTCCCATCAGGCGGTAAAGCGTCAGATTGTCGCGGACGTCGATGGGATGGGTGACGACGACCTTGCATCCGAGCCGAGCGATGTCCTCGGCCAGCGGACGCGGTGTTTCGTCCACATTGACGATCACATGAGTGGGAGACAGGCGTTTCAGCTTGTCCATGTTGACCTGTTTGGTGCCGCCAACGCTCTTGACTGCTTTCACCCGGTTTTTTGGATGGATGCAAAAAACTGTTCTTCCAATCACCGCGTCCGCCAATTCCAGATCGAACAGCAGTTCGGTTATGCTCGGCACCAGGGAAACGATACGGCAGTCCGCGCCGGCGGGGCCGTGAACGACGCCCGCGGCATCGACAATCGGCGCGTTAAGGGGAGCCGGATCGGTCATGTCGATTTTTCCGCAAAAAAAATTTGCCGCAATCGACCGCGGTATGAATTGCCTAACGTCATCAATCCAAACAGCTTTTTGGTAATCTGACTGCACGCAAAGAAAACGAAATCAGAAAAGTTTTGCAACTGTGATCTCCATCACATTCTCAGATCGGGGTTTCCATCATAGTCGGACTTGGATGAGCTTTTCATCCGGAGTTCTCCCTTCCCTCAAGAGCACCAACTAGGGCCGGCTTTGCCGGCCCCTTTTTTTGCCCCGACTTTTTTTTAATCCAGGGCTGGAACGTTGGTTTAGCGAACTGACCCTTGTCAGCGGCGGGTGCTCAGTCTATAAGGCGCCCACTTTGTTGGTATTTCTCAGGGGAGAATGCAATGCCCGCGCAGATCGCCGACGCATCGGCATTCGCTGCCCCCATAGGCGGCACACCATTGTTTATGAACTTAAAAAAACAAACGGAGGGACTCGGCGATGGCCGTAGAACGAACCCTGTCCATCATCAAGCCGGACGCCACGGAACGCAACATCACCGGCAAGATCAATAATTTCTTCGAGGAAGGCGGCCTCAGAATTGCTGCCCAGAAGCGCATTCATCTGACCATGGGTCAGGCGCAGCAGTTCTACTCGGTTCACAAGGAACGGCCGTTCTTTGGTGAGCTCTGCGACTACATGGTCTCCGGCCCCGTGGTTGTTCAGGTTCTGGAAGGCGAGAACGCTGTCGTCCGCAACCGAGAAATCATGGGTGCCACCAATCCGGCCCAGGCCGAAGAAGGAACGGTCCGCAAGGCGCACGGCGTGGACGTTCAGGCAAATTCCGTCCATGGATCCGATTCGCCGGAAAACGCGGCCATCGAAATCGCCTTCTTTTTCTCCGGCACGGAGATCGTCGGTTAAGCGAAGATTTTCGCACCGGTCGACCCGGTCCGATTCACGAATCTACGCCCGAACACGTCGTTAGAAGCGTTGTCTGAGGGCCAATAAAAACCGAGACGACTCATAGCCCGGCCTCATTCAGGGGCCGGGTTTATCATTGTTCCCATCGGCGCCTGAGGGTCTCTTACGGTGACAAGGTCATCGGTCACCCGGACCCGCGATTGCGCGATCAACCGGACCACCAACGGGTAGACCCGGTGTTCATGGGTCAGGATGCGCGCGGCGAGGCTGTCGGCGTCATCGTCCTGATGTACGGGAACCACCGCCTGCGCGATAATCGGTCCGTCGTCCACGGCCGCGCGGACGAAATGGACCGTGCAGCCGGAGAATCGCGCACCGTATTCCAGCACCCGATCATGAACGTTCAGGCCTCGGAAGGCCGGCAGCAGCGAGGGGTGAATATTGATCAGACGATCCCGCCAGCGGCCGACGAAGCCTTCGGTCAGCAGCCGCATGAAACCGGCAAGACAGATCAACTCCACACCCGCTGCCGTCAAGGCTTCCTGCATGGCGTCCTCGAAGCCCTCGCGGTCTTCATAAGCCTTGTGGTCAATGACCTTAGTGGGGATCTTCTTGGCTTCTGCGCGTTTGAGCCCGGCGGCATCGGCAACGTTGGAGAGCACCAAGGCAATTTCCGCAGGATAGGATTCATCTTCGCAGGCGTCGATCAACGCCTGAAGATTGCTGCCTCGACCGGAAATGAGAACGCCGACTTTCAGCTTGGCCATGACCGCTCCACTCCTTTCAGCACCACCTGAGCACCGTCTTTTGTCCGCCGAACCAGCCGGCCCAGGGTAAATACCGTCTCCCCCGCATCACCAAAAATAGACCGCAGATCGTCCGTCCGCTCGGGCGCCGTCACCACCACCATGCCGATTCCGCAGTTAAAGGTTCGTGCCAGTTCACCCGATTGGATCCCCCCGGCCTCGGCCAACCAGCGGAAGACGTCCGGCAACTCCCAGGATGTCACGTCGATCTCGGCGGCGAGATGTTCCGGCAGGACCCGGGGAATATTCTCGATCAACCCGCCGCCGGTAATGTGGGCAAACGCCCTGACGCCGCCGGCGCGAATCGCGGCGAGGCAGCTCTTGACGTAAATTCGTGTTGGCGCCAACAGGCGCCCGCTGAGAGCGTTCCCGGTGTCGAACGGGGCCGGTTCGGCATAGTTCAGGCCGAGATCGTCCACAACTCTCCGCACCAGCGAATAGCCGTTGGAGTGCAAGCCCGACGAGGCCAAGCCGAGAACAACATCGCCCTCGGCCGCTTCCGAGCCACCGATGATTTGTCCGCGTTCGGCGGCGCCCACGGAAAAACCGGCGAGGTCGTAATCGCCGGCGGCGTACATCCCGGGCAGTTCCGCCGTTTCGCCGCCGATCAACGCGCAGCCAGCCTGACGGCAGCCCTCGGCGATCCCGGCGACGATACCCCGCCCAGTGTCCACCTCCAACGCGCCGGTCGCGTAGTAATCCAGAAAAAACAATGGCTCCGCACCCTGGACCACCAGGTCGTTCACGCACATGGCTACCAGATCGATGCCGACGGTGCCGTGATCGCCGCTGGCGATGGCGACTTTCAGCTTGGTGCCCACGCCGTCGGTGGCGGCCACCAGGATGGGATCCGAATATCCGGCGGCGCGCAAGTCGAACAGGGCGCCGAAACCGCCCAGTCCAGAGACCACGCCGGTGCGGTCCGTGGATTTCGCCAGGGGCTTGATGGCGTCGACAAGAGCCGCGCCGGCGTCGATGTCGACACCCGCTTGTTTGTAACTAAGACCGCTTATCTCTTCCTCCCCCCACGCGACGTGTTAAATTGGCGCGGTTGATGCGATGAGCATACTTTATCCGGGAAGGTATTCAATGATCCATTGTTGCTGGCGGCGCGCGATCCGGCGGATGTCGATGCAAGCGGGCGTATTGCTGTTCATGGTGGCCGGTCCCGCTTTTTGGGCATCCGCGGACGACACCTTCGTGGTGCGCGGCGTCGAGGTCGACGTGACGGCGGAAACCGCGTCGCAAGCGCGGGACCAGGCGCTGGCGGAGGGCGAACGGAGAGCGTTCAGGATCCAACTCGAGCGGCTGACGTCTCGGTCCGATTGGGATACCTTGCCGCAGCTGACCAACGAGGAGATCGCCGCTTACGTGGACAGTTTCGAAGTGGCGTCGGAGAAGAGTTCCGCGGTTCGGTATATTGCCACTCTCAACTATGCCTTCAGAGAGCCGGCCGTTCGGCGGCTGTTGGCTGAGCGCGATACGCCCTTTGCGATGACGCGGTCAAAGCCCGTCGCCGTCGTTCCCGTTTACCAAGACCCGCAAGCGCCCGAAGGGGGCGAAACACCGGTGCTGTGGGACGATCCCAACCCTTGGCGCGAGGTCTGGACCGCGCGGTCGAAACCACAGGGCTTGGTTCCACTGGTGATGCCTTCGGGAGATGCCGGTGTTATCACCGCCGAGCAGGCCCTTCAGGGCGACCCCACGAGCCTTTCCGCCATTACCCGGCGCGCCGGCGCATTTACGGCCTTGGTGGCGTATGCGACCCGCGAGGACGACGGCTTAGGGACCCCCAAGGTCAAGGTCTCGCTGAACCAATACGGTCCGGGCGGACCGGAGCACAACTCGGTGACCACCTTCACCGGGCGCGAAGGGGAGACGATCGATGATCTGCTCGCCCGTGCCGCCGATGGCGTCGCGCTGGAGATGGATCAGATCTGGAAGGGGCGGAACCTTGTTCGCGTCACCGGCCGCTCGGTGACGGCCGTGACCTTGCCGCTCAACAGCCTGAGCCAATGGCAGACGGTTAAGGAGCGGCTGAAACGGGTACCCGTGGTGCAGCACACCGAATTGGTCGTCCTGTCGCGGGATCACGCGCGGTTGAACCTATTCCACATGGGAACGCCGGACCAGCTCGCCGTGGCGCTTCGCCAAGCCGATCTCGAACTGTCGCGCCAGGATACCGTCTATGTCAGCGGTGGGGCGGGACCGGGCGAAGATATCGACGAGAAATGGATTCTGCGCCTGCCCTCCGCCGGCGCCGTGCAGAGTCGATGACCTTGACCGCCACCACGGCAAAGATTGGGGTATAGCGGTGACCTCGGAACGGCGTTTGGCTCTCTGGGTCGTTGTCATTCTCGGCGGCGGCTTGCTGATATACCTGCTGCGCAACGCGTTGTTTCCGTTCGTGGCCGGTATGGTGGTGGGCTACCTGCTCGATCCGCTGGCCGATCGCCTGGAGGCAAGAAAATGCCCGAGGGGTCTCGCCGCTGCCTTGATCGTCGGCGCCTTCCTGGCCGTCCTGATTATCGTCATCCTGGTTCTGGCGCCTGTGCTCAGCGCTCAGATCGCCGACCTTATCGGCCGCCTGCCGGACTATCTCGAGCGCATTCGCGATTTCGCCAAACCGTTGATCGCTCAGCTTCGCGCTAGCCTGACCGAGGCGCAATTGATTCAGTTGCAGGAAATCACCCGCAATTCCACCGGCGAGATGGTGAAGTGGGCCGGGACGGTTCTGAAGGGCATGGTCGGCGGCGGCGCGGCCCTTCTGAATGTCCTGTCGCTGGCCGTGATCATGCCGGTGGTGGCCTTCTATCTGCTCCGCGATTGGGACCGCATCATCGCTCACCTGGACGGCCTGTTGCCGCGCGGCAGCGCCGACACCATTCGCGAGCAGATGCGCGAGATCGACGAACGGCTCTCCGGATTTCTTCGAGGACAGTCCCTGGTCTGCCTGATCCTGGGGACCATGTATGCCGTCGGATTGACCGTGGTGGGGCTCGATTTCGGGCTGCTTGTGGGAATGGGCGCGGGGGTGATCTCGTTCATTCCCTATTTCGGCACCGCCGTCGGGCTGGTTGTGGGTTTGGGGCTGGCGCTGGCGCAGTTTTCCGACTGGCTGCCCATCGCCCTGGTGGCGGGCGTGTTCGCGATAGGCCAGGTGGTGGAGGGCTACGTGCTGACCCCCAAACTGGTCGGAGAGCGCATCGGTCTCCATCCGGTCTGGGTGTTGTTCGCGCTTTTGGCCGGCGGCACGCTGTTCGGCTTTACCGGTATTCTGCTGGCGGTGCCGGCCGCCGCCGTGATCGGCGTGGTCGTGCGGTTTGTGATCGAGCGCTACCGCAATAGCCCCATGTACCGAAGCAGCGGCACCGCCACAGCCGACGGCGGAACAGATCAAGGCGACAAGCCGTGAGCGTGGACCGTCAACTCTTGCTCCGGTTCGAACACCGGCCATCGCTGGTGTACGACGATTTTTACGTGGCCGATGGCAACCGCACCGCGGTGATGTGGATCGACCGCTGGCCCGACTGGCCGGCGCCGGCGCTGGCCATCTATGGCCCCGCCGGGTGCGGCAAGACCCATCTCGCGCACGTGTTTTTGGCTAGGACCGGGGGCCGCTTGCTGGCGCCGGCGGACCTGAGCGCGCGGCCCGCGCACGACCTGCTGGAGGGCGTATCGGCCTGCGTCGTGGATGACGCCGGCGACGTGGCCGCCGTCC
>CAKZLS010000366.1 GCA_937127205.1 uncultured Rhodospirillales bacterium | reverse complement strand
ATATAGCCATCGCCATGCCCAAGCGCTATGCCCCGGCCACACATCGCAACCGAGACCCTATCCTCGACGTTCTCCGCACGGCGCTTCCGGAGCGCGGGCGGGTGCTGGAAGTTGCAGCCGGTACCGGCGAGCATGCGATCCATTTCGCCGGTGCCCTGCCGGGAATCGAATGGCACCCCACCGACGCCGACCCGGACTGTCTGGCAAGCATCGACGCGTGGGCGGCCGAAGCTGACTTGCCCAATGTTGCGCCGGCTGCGCTTCTCGACGCGGTGACCGGTCCGTGGCCTGGCGGAGCCAAGACAAGCGCGGAGAGGCCGTTCGACGCCGTCTTGTGCTGCAACATGATCCACATCGCTCCGTGGGAAGCGTGCGTCGGACTGCTTACCGGCGCCGGCAGGGTCCTCACCGACGGTGGGCTTCTGGTGATGTACGGCCCGTTCAGCGAGGATGGCCGTCATACCGCGCCCTCAAACGTGACCTTCGACGCCAGCCTCAGGGCGCAAAATCCGAAATGGGGCGTGCGCGACCTGAGCGACGTGGCCGCCGAAGCGGCCCGCCATGGGCTCAAATTTGAACAGCGGTTTTCCATGCCCGCCAACAATCTAACCGTGGTTTTTCGAGCGGTCCAAATCCCGGACTAGACGACCGGTCATAGCGCGGCTCGGCACAGAGCGAAATCCAGCGCCGGCATCGAGACCGGGGCCGCGATGTACGGCATCATGATCAGCGCACCGAGGATCACCGCCCCGATCGCGCTGATGAGCACGGCACCCGCTGCCACATCTTTG
Organism: uncultured Rhodospirillales bacterium; assembly: GCA_937127205.1. Lineage (GTDB taxonomy): Bacteria > Pseudomonadota > Alphaproteobacteria > Rhodospirillales > Defluviicoccaceae > CAKZLS01. The sequence continues at coordinate 3,974 of CAKZLS010000366.1, read as the reverse complement.
GCGATGCGAACAGATTCGTTGTTACCCGGTGAAACCACGTCGCAGATGTGTTCGAAGGCGGTATTCATCGCCTCCGCGAACCAGACCCAAAGGACGGCGGCGATGAGCCAGCGCCAGTCCGAGGAGTTGACCTCGAAGGCTACCCCGGCAACGATAATCAAAACCGTCGCCGCGAAATGAACCCACGCATTGTGCTCATGCCTCAGCATAAACCGGAGCCCCTGCAGGGCAAACGCAACGCTTTTCAAGCGTGCCGAAACGCTGAACGGTGCCGCTTGCGGTTTTTCGTCACGTGCATTTTTTGGTAGGTGTCGGGTGATGGAGGCGCCATGCCAGGGGACCGCCCATCGCCAGAGCCGGACGCGGCACCGCTCGGCGAGCGAGCCAGAGGACGGCGGCGATTAAGACCGATAGAAACGCGCAGCAGACCATTTCTTTCACCTCAACCCGTTCGCTCGATTTGAAGCTCGGTTCGGCCATCGACGGGAAGCTCGAACCGGGCGGTGCCCTGCGTATCGGCGGCAAAGCGAAACTCACCGACCGCCCCCGTCGCAACGTAAGAATTGTTTGGCGCAAGACCGCCGATGGTCAGGGCCTTCTTCCCCGATCGCTCGCCGGGATAGAGGACGCTCGAGAGCACGCCGTTGGCATTAGCAGCCTTTGCAACCAGGACATCGGGATAGGTCGCCTCCTGGATGAAGGGGCCAGACGGCGCCGATGACCGGGGGGACGTGACGAGAGAGCGAAGGGTACCGGCGCGGCCACATCGCGCGATAAGTTCCACGGAATGGGCCCAGAGCGAGGCGTTTGACCGGTTCGCCACATGATCGGACACGGTCACTGGGCACTCTTCGTCGAGCAGGCTCAGAAGGCGATCAGCGACCTCGTTATCGCCAAGTTCGACCGCCGCCGCGGCCGTGGCCGCATAGCTCGACGCCCGCGAGAACCGGTAGTTGCCAACATCGATCGGCCATAAAGCCCGCCGACACCCGTCTTCGGTGAGGTCTCGGCGAAGAACCAGCCATTGGCGTTGGGCAATGTCCGGGAACACGGCGTACAGGAAAAAATACGGGAAGGCCTGCATGACGGCTCCGCCGATCATGGGTGCCGGAAATCCCGTGACGCTCGAACGGAAGGGAACGAAACGGCCGCCCGCTGTTATGAATTCTGTCTCCAGACGGTGGCGGAAGGAATCCTCTATCGCGTCGCAATGGGCGGTTCCGTTCGCGGCATCGAAGGCGCGGATGGCCGACGCCGAAATGGTGTTGCACAGCGGATATATCCAATTGGGTTCGCAGGCGAGAAGCCCGTACTCGGAGGTTTTGTATTGACGAGCCAGGGCATCGATCAGGGTCGGAAGGGAATAGACGTATCGCTCGCCCGAAGGACGCTCGAAGACGAGACTGCCGGGCGCATCGAAGGTCCGCTGGCCGCTCGCGCCATGATGATAAGCGATTTGCGCCGCGAGAAAACCGGACAGCATGATGTTGTCGCGGGGAATGGTATCGGCGCTCGTGCGCAGATTCCCCCACAAATTTTCCAGCTGCCAATATCGCCATATACGGTGGTCCTGCTGCTTGGCGACCAGGTTTTCCTGCGCGGTTCGAAAGTAACCGTGGAATGCCGGCACGTGCACCGACTGTGCAATGGACAGCGCGTAGGACATGAAATTCAGTTGATAGCGCACGGCAGCGGTTTGAAACTGGTCGATCCATTCGAAGCCCTCGAACGACTCCACCGGTTGCAAAGCCCGATCGAACAACAGACGCATCAACCGCAGGCCCTCATGGCTTAGCTCATCGCCGGCCGTATTCGTCTCTGGGACGGCCGCGACAGCCGGCGCCTCGAGCGACCGCAGATATGCATTCAGACGCGCCCGCCGCCGAATTCCCAAACGCCAGGCAATTGTCGCCGCGCCATATGCCAACCCCAGAGCCAAAAATGCCGCGACCGGAACAATATCCAGGGCGGGACGCCAGATCGTTTCTGCGCCGGCGGCGACCAGCGCCGTGACCAGCCACACAGTGAGGGGCAATAGGATGTTCCCAGTCGCGAACCAGATGGCGAGGGCCAACAAGAACGCCAGAAGCGAAATCGCGAAGAGGCTGATGGCGAGGATGGAGATCGTGTTTTCCGCCCCCGCCCAAGCCAGGAACCCGCCGCCCGGCACCACCAGTCCGAGAGCAAACGCCTGTACGTCCGGTCGTGGGCTGGCGGCGATCAACCCAGTCACCAGCACCAACACGCACACATACGCGGCCGCCGATCGTATCTGGCGAGCACGGGTGACCGGTCCCCAGGCGGTCCTCCTTTAAGGAAACGCAAGCAGCGTTATCGGTTTTACGGTTTCCTCGCGCCGTTTATAGGCCGGGCCCTCAATCGCATGAGCTTCAGAGGCCATCATGGGTGCTCCCCTCTCCGCTCACTTGCAAACATTCTCGTGGGTGTTTCGGGGGAGAGGCGCTTCGGGATCGCCCGGACAGGTCGTCTTGGATCTCGCTAGTACTACAGTTCCATATTGTAACGAGATATGATTCTGTTCCCTGAGGTACTGGGGAGGGATGAATGTCTGTCGCGGCATGGTCGGGATCGTTGTTAGGCTGGGAGAATGAGCTTGCGTCGCTGAAGCGGCGGCTGGCGCCGGTGTTCCGGCGCCGCGAGGTGCAGGAGACGGGGAGCGCCTTTGTGGACGGCTTGCTGTCCGGGGTGGAGCGCAAGACCGGCTGGCTGATGTCGGAACAGGCGGGGTTTGAGCGCCCGTACCGGATGCAGTCTCTGTTGGGTCGCAGTCATTGGGATGCGGAGGCCTTGCGCGACGAGGTTCGCGGCTATGCCATGGAGGCGCTTGGCGATCGCGACGGCGTCCTGGTGGTGGATGAGACGGGCTTCTTGAAGAAGGGCGAGCATTCGGTTGGGGTGGCGCGACAATATTCCGGCACTGCGGGACGGATCGAGAATTGTCAGGTGGGGGTGTTCCTGGCCTATGCCAGCCGTTACGGCCAAGCCCTGATCGACCGGCGGCTCTACCTGCCGGAAACTTGGGCCAAGGACGGTGCAAGGCGGGCCAAGGCCAAGGTGCCCGAGGACATCGCCTTCGCCACCAAACCGCAGATCGCCCGCGATCTGATCGCGACGGCGCTGGATGCCGGCGTGCCCTGTGCCTGGGTTCTGGCCGATGCCGTTTATGGATCGGATTCGCGGCTGCGCCGCATGCTGGAAGAGCGGGGCCAGGGATACGTGCTGGCGGTGCGCTCGAACCACTGCCTACGGTTCGTGGACCCGAGGGGATTGGTGCAGACCGATCCCGGGATGCTGGCCGACGATCTTGGTCCCGACGCCTGGGCCGCTCATGCCGCGGGCGAAGGGGCCAAGGGCTTGCGGCTGTATGACTGGGCGCGGATCGAACTGCCGTGGACCTGCGATCCGCACTGGGAGCGCTGGCTCCTGTTCCGCCGCAGCCGGCGGGATCCGGCCAAGCTGGCCTATTACCTGGTCTTTTCCCCGGCCGGCACGACGCTAAGCGAACTGGCTGGCGTCGCCGGCCTGCGCTTGACCATCGAGGAATGCTTCCAAAGGGCCAAGAACGATCTCGGTCTCGACCATTGCGAGGCCCGCTCCTGGCATGGTTGGCACCGTCACATGAGCCTCGTGATGGTCGCCGCCGCCTTCCTCGCCAGGTTGGCCGCCGAGTTGCGCCGCGTCGCCGCAAGCAAAGCGAACGAAACGAGTCCAACCGCCGCCTGACCCGCATGGCCGCCCTGGTGCCTACCGTTCCGGAAATCCGCTACCTCCTGGCCCGCCTCCTGCTCAGGCCGCCAATCAGCCCAACCTTCATCATGGCCTGGTCGCTCTGGCGACGCCGCCATCAAGCCAACGCGGCACTCGCTCATTACCGGTGTCGCAACAATATGCAACTGTAGTACTAGTGGCGTGACACAGAGGTTTTGACGGTTTGAATTGGCATCATCGTAGGA
>CAKZLS010000365.1 GCA_937127205.1 uncultured Rhodospirillales bacterium | reverse complement strand
TGGCCATGCTCGCCGGCTCAACCCTCGCCCGCGCCGAAACCACGTTGACCATCGCCACCGAAGATAACGGTGACATGATCCGGATGCAGGCGTTGTCGCAGGCGTTCGAGGCAGACAATCCCGACATCAAGCTCGACTGGTTGGTGCTGGATGAGAACGAGCTTCGCCAGCGCGTCACCACCGACATCGCGACCAAAGGCGGACAGTTCGACATCGTGACAATCGGCACCTATGAGGCGCCGATCTGGGCGGAGCGCGGGTGGCTGGTGCCGCTCGACAATTTGCCGAAGAGCTACGACGTGGATGACATCCTGCCGCCGATCCGCGAGGCCCTGTCGTTCGACGGAGAGTTGTACGGCGCGCCTTTCTATGGCGAGTCGGCATTCACCATGTACCGCACCGATCTGTTCGAGCAAGCCGGGCTCGAAATGCCTGAAAAGCCCACGTGGGAGTTCATCAAGGACGCTGCTCGCAAGCTCGACGACGAGAGCAACGAGGTCTACGGCATATGCCTGCGCGGCAAGCCGGGGTGGGGCGAGAACATGGCGTTCCTGACGGCCATGGCCAACTCCTACGGTGCCCGCTGGTTCGACATGGACTGGAAACCCCAGCTTGACAGTGTCGCGTGGACGGCAACGATCACCGACTACATCGAACTGATGACGGAAGTCGGCCCGCCAGATGCTGAGGCCAATGGTTACAATGAAAACCTTGCCCTGTTCCAGTCAGGGAAGTGCGCCATATGGATCGACGCGACCGCGGCCGGGCAGTTCGTGATCGACGCGGAATCTAACGTGGCCGACAGTGTGGGCTTCGCGCTGGCGCCGGACAAGGGTCTGGGCAAAAGCGCGAACTGGCTCTGGGCCTGGGCACTTGCAATCCCGGCGGGTTCCGAACACCAGGACGCGGCGAAGAGGTTTATCGCCTGGGCCACCTCGAAAGAATACCTGGAATTGGTCGCCGAGAAGGAAGGCTGGTCGGACGTACCGCCGGGCACCCGCACGTCGCTTTACGAGAACCAAGCCTATCTCGACGCGGCGCCCTTCGCCAAGATCACACTCGAATCGATCCAGGCAGCCGATCCGGACCATCCGACCGTCGAGGACGTGCCTTACACCGGAATTCAGTACGTCGTGATCCCGGAGTTCCAAGGCATCGGCACGGCGGTCGGTCAGCGGTTCGCGGACGCGCTGGCCGGAGAGATCCCCATTGATGAGGCGCTCGAGAACGCCCAGTGGGTGACGGGAAAGGTCATAGAGCGCGCCCGCTTCCTCCAATAGCGGCCAGTCTAACAAAGAAATTCGGGAGGGAAACATGTCCAACACAACCACGGATACACGACAGTCCATTGCGGATATGGACGACGAACTACTACCTGTACCGCGACACAGACTGCATGGACCCGGTCACTTCCTCGGCCTCTATGGTTCCGAACACGTTGCCGCGACCGAATTCGTCATTGGCGCCGCATTCGTGGCCATGGGCGCAACGATCCACGACATCCTGATCGGGCTGCTCATCGGCAATACGCTTGCCGTGCTGAGCTTCTGGCTCATCACCGCGCCGATCGCGGTCAAGACGCGGCTCAGTCTCTACACCTATCTCCAACACAATATGGGCGAGCTGGTCCCGCGGCTCTACAACGGTGCGAACGTGCTGATCTTCGTGGCCATCTCGGCCGCCATGATCACCGTGTCGGCAACAGCCGTGCGGGCGCTCTTTGATATTCCTCCCCAGATCTATCCCTATCCCACCAACGTCTGGTTTGCAGTCATTGCCGCTTCGGCAAGCGTGATCGCTGTGCTCGTGGCCTACTACGGTTTCAATGTGGTGGCCGAGTTTGGCACTATTTGCACACCCTGGTTGATGGTGATGTTCACGGCCGGTGGCATGGTGCTGATACCTTCGTTGAACGAAACGCTGACCGGTTACACGACGCTTTCGAGTTTCTCGGATTTCGTGAATTTGGCGGGAACGACCGTGTTTACTGGCATCAATGCTGAAGGGGAACCCGGGATCGGCTTGTGGGAAGTGATCGGCTTCGCCTGGGCCGCGAACACCTTCGCGCATTTTGGCCTCGTCGACATGGCGCTCCTGCGCTACGCGAAAAAATCGATCTACGGCCTTTGTACCGCAACCGGCATGATGTTCGGCCACTACGTTGCCTGGATTTCCGCGGCTCTCATGGGGGCGGCGACGGCCTATATCATGAAATTGAGTATCGCCGTTGTTGCACCCGGGGATGTTGCCTTCTACGCGCTTGGCGCCACCGGTTTTGTGATCGTCATCATCGCGGGATGGACAACGGCCAACCCCAACCTCTATCGCGCCGGTCTTGCAGCCCAGGCCGTATTCCCGAACATCGCACGCCAAAAGGTAACGCTTATGGTTGGCGCCGTGGTCGTGGTCGGAAGCTGTTTTCCGTTCATCTACCGCCAAATCCTGCCAATTCTTGCCTACGCGGGACTTGTTCTTGTACCCCTCGG